>NZ_JBDOQR010000013.1:0-86006 GCF_039839315.1 Phaeobacter sp. CAU 1743
GGCCGCATTGGAAAAACACCGCGACCCACAAAATGATGCGCTGGTTGACCCGTTGGATCAAGCCGCATAACCATGAAATCCGCAGCGTCGCCCGAAACGCTTTTCAACATCGTTCGGGACATTCCCGGGCCGCGAGGTGCGTCACTGGTCTTCTCCACCACTTCCGGAAACGAATTTCACCAGAAGCGAAATCAGGCTAACAGCGCCTTGAGTGTCGAGGATCTCCTCCCCGGCCTCCAGGTTCAGCGGCGAACCACCGGGCATGATCTCGACGAAGTTACCGCCCAGCAACCCTTCGGAGGAAATCACTGCCGAGCTGTCGTCGGGTATCACGATGCCATTGTCGACGGTAAAACTGGTATCGGCGCGGAAGGTCTGCGGGTTCAGCTCGACCCCGGTGACGGTGCCGATCTTGACCCCGGCCAGCCGTACGTCAGTGCCGACGGTGACCCCTTCGAGAGAGCGGAAAGAGGCGCTGAGCGGATAGCCTGCGCCACCACGCGACAGGCCCGCCGCCTGTCCAGCGTAAACGGCAAACGCCAGCGCTGCCGCAACGACAACGCCACCGGCCAGAACCTCTGTGGTATTATGGGACATATCGCCTGCCTAAATCGTTATTTGTCGTCAGCTGACACCGCAAAGGTATCAGGGGTTACTCGGGAACCCAGGCCTCGTAGTCGCTGCGTCGCTCAGGCTCACCGCCCCGGCGGATCGATCCGGCCGGAGCATATGCCAGCGCGGTGCCGGTCAGGTTTTCCTGATGCGGTTTTTCCCAGGTCTTATGCGCCAGCGGCTTGTCGCTCGGCACCTCGTCAAAGGTCCGGTGCAGCCAGCCGTGCCAATCGGGGCTGACGCGCGAAGCTTCGGCCTCACCGTTGAACATGACCCAGCGGCGGCTGTCATCGGCATTGCGGTAGAACACATTGCCCGCGTCATCCTCACCCACTTTGATGCCTTTGCGGCGGGTGTAGATAGCGGTGTTGAGCGTGGAGCCGTTCCACCAGGTCACAGCGCGCAGAAGAGAGTTCAGGATTCCCATGGGTGCCTCCGAAAATGTTGCCCCTGATATGGCGTACTTTCGGCGCGAGGTCCAGTGGGTTGCAACCCTGTGGCTAACAGCATGGCAGGAATTGGCACGATCCCAGGCTTACTGGGGCAGAAGGGCCGTAACTTCGATTTCAATCCGATACTTCGGGTCGATCAGCCCGCATTCGATCATGGTTGCAGCGGGGGGATTATCCCCAAAGGTTTCGGCCAGCATCGGCCAGCAGGCATCGAATTCAGCCCGGTCCGGCAGGTAATAGTTCACCCGCACCACATCGGCAAAGGAAGCGCCAGCCTCCGCCAGTGCCTTTGCAATGATATCCAGCGCCGAGCGGCACTGGGAGACAACATCCTCTCCCTGCCCCACGGTGCCTGCGACATGCACGAAACCGCCCGCCACAACGGCCCGGCAATAGCCAACCTTTTTCTCAAATTCACCGCCGGATGAAATGCGTTTGATCGTCATGAAATGACCCTCTCTGTATTGAAGCCCAAACCCCATAGAAAAAGGCGAACGTCAAAATGACGTTCGCCCCTCTGCGCAACAGCGCAAATGCGATCCACATCAGCTGGTTAACCGGCCGATGCGGATTCCTTTTCGTCGGCATAGATCATCAGAGGCTGCGCATCCGATGTCACCGCTTCCTCGTTCACGACTACCTTGGTGACGTTCTCCATGCCCGGCAATTCGAACATGGTGTCGAGCAGGATATCTTCGAGGATCGAGCGCAGGCCCCGGGCACCGGTTTTGCGTTCGATGGCTTTCTTGGCAATTGCCATCAGCGCCTCGTCGGTGAAGTCCAGCTCGGTGTCTTCCAGCTCGAACAGGCGCTGGTACTGTTTGATCAGCGCGTTCTTCGGCTTGGTCAGGATGGTGACAAGCGCGTCCTCATCCAGATCTTCCAGCGTTGCCAGAACCGGCAGACGGCCAACAAATTCCGGGATCAGGCCGAATTTCAGCAGATCTTCGGGTTCCAGATCCTGGAAGATCTCGCCTACGCCGCGGTCATCGTTGTCACGCACATCGGCGCCAAAGCCCATGGCAGAGCCCTTGCCGCGCTGCGCGATGATCCGGTCGAGACCGGCAAAAGCGCCACCGCAGATGAACAGGATGTTGGTGGTGTCCACTTGCAGGAATTCCTGCTGCGGATGCTTGCGCCCGCCCTGCGGCGGAACGGAGGCCACGGTACCTTCCATCAGTTTCAGCAGCGCCTGCTGAACGCCCTCGCCCGACACGTCGCGGGTGATCGAGGGGTTTTCCGACTTGCGGGTGATCTTGTCGACCTCGTCGATATAGACGATGCCGCGCTGCGCGCGCTCGACGTTGTATTCCGACGCCTGCAACAGCTTGAGGATGATGTTCTCCACATCCTCGCCCACGTAACCGGCTTCGGTCAGCGTGGTGGCGTCAGCCATGGTAAAGGGCACATCCAGAATGCGCGCCAGCGTCTGCGCCAGCAGCGTCTTGCCGCAGCCGGTGGGGCCGATCAGCAGGATGTTGGATTTCGCCAGTTCGATATCGCTGGCAGTTTTCTGCGCGTGGTTCAAACGCTTGTAGTGGTTGTGAACCGCCACCGAAAGAACCCGCTTTGCCGTGGCCTGACCGATCACATAATCGTCAAGAACCTCGCAGATGTCCTTGGGCGTGGGCACGCCATCGGTGGCCTTCAGCCCCGACGCCTTGGTTTCTTCGCGGATGATGTCCATGCACAGTTCGACGCATTCGTCGCAGATGAACACGGTCGGTCCTGCAATCAGCTTGCGCACCTCATGCTGGCTTTTGCCGCAGAAGGAACAGTAAAGCGTGTTCTTGCTGTCGCCGCTTGAGTTCGTTGCCATGATCTACCTTTCAGTCCGCTCGGGCCGAAAAAGAGCCGTCAGCCCCCTTCGCCTTTTTGACAGCTTAAGACACTGCTCAAGCGGTCACAATGTCAAAGTGTGCCCCAAAGGGATAGGGGCACACACCCAGTTGATCTACCGGGCTTAGCTGGTTTCGTCGTCGCCTTTGATGCGGCTTTCGACGATTTCGTCAATCAGGCCAAAGGCCTTGGCTTCTTCGGGCGACATGAAATTGTCACGCTCCAGTGCGCTTTCGACCTTCTCGTATTCCTGGCCGGTGTGCTTCACGTAAATTTCATTGAGGCGGCGCTTCAGCTTCAGCGTTTCCTCGGCGTGGATCATGATGTCGGTCGCCTGACCCTGATACCCGCCGGACGGCTGGTGTACCATCACGCGGCTGTTGGGCAGCGAAAAGCGCATGCCGGGCTCACCCGCGGTCAGCAGAAGCGAGCCCATCGAGGCCGCCTGACCAATCACTAGGGTCGAGACCTTGGGTTTGATGTACTGCATGGTGTCGTAGATCGACAGACCCGAGGTCACGACACCGCCGGGGCTATTGATATACATCGAGATTTCCTTGGACGGGTTTTCCGCCTCAAGGTGCAGCAGCTGCGCCACGACCAGCGAGCTCATCCCGTCGTGAACCGGACCGTTGAGGAAGATGATACGCTCTTTCAGCAGGCGCGAGAAGATATCGTAGGCGCGCTCACCCCGGCTGGTCTGTTCAACCACCATGGGCACCAGAGTGTTCATGTATGTTTCTGTCGGATCAATCATTAGGACCTGCCTGCTTTGAATTATGTCCGCCATCATATCGGACCAACTGTTACCTGAGTCTTAGTGCTCGCCCAAAAGGCCTGCAAGGGGCGGTATGCGAATTTAAACTGCCTGCGCCCGTCCTGCCGCTCCTCCTGCGACCGGTTCCACACCCCGGGCCAGCAGGTCGCTATTCGCGAATCCCCGGTCGCAATTCCCCGGCCTGCCTGCAAAACTCTGGCTTAAGACACAGAGACACTCCCGGCGGCGGATCCATGCCATGACAGATGACAGCTTCGTTCAAAAAGGTGCGGCGGCAAAGCTGGACGTGCCATTTGAAGGGGAACCGCAGGATTTCTATTTCCTGCTGCTGAAAAAGGCGACGATGCTGCCCGTCGCAGCCGCAATCGAACCTTTGCGGATCGCCAATCAGGTCACCAACACGCGGCTTTATCGCTGGTTCGTGATGACCGAGGATGGCGAACCGATCCGGTGTTCAAACGGGATGATGATCACGCCGGACATGCCCCTGCGCCCCCTGCCCGCCGACAGTCTTGGCTTTGTCTGTGCCGGGGTCGAACCCCAAAGCACGGCTGGCGAGGCCACGCTCAACTGGCTGCGCCGCGAAAGCCGCTTTGGCCGTTCGATCGGTGGCATCTGCACAGGCGCCTTTGCACTGGCTCAGGCCGGACTGATCAAGGATCAGAAATTCACCCTGCACTGGGAGAACCAGCCGGGGTTCATCGAACGATTTCCGCGCTTGACCCCATCCGCCAATACATTCGAGGTTTCGGGTCCCCTGATGACCTGCGGCGGCGGCAATGCCGCGACCGACTTGATGCTGAGCCTCATTGAAGCGCGCCACGGCAAACAGCTGGCCATTATCGTGGCCGACATGTGCCTGCATGCCCGCTCCGGCGGACAGGCCGCGCCGCAGAAGTCGAATTTCGCGGTTGCCATCGGCAGCCGCAACCAGCGCCTGCTGAACGCCTTGCAGCTGATGCAAGAAGCGATCGAAGAACCGCTTCAGATCGGCGATCTCTGCGCCCGATTGGATATCTCCCGTCGCCAGCTGGAGCGGCTTTTTGCCCGCTACCTGAACCAGAGCCCGATGCACGTCTATTGCGATATGCGGCTCAGCCATGCCTTTGCCCTGATGAATGAAACCTCGATGTCGGTGACCGAGATCGCGCTGGCTTCGGGCTTCAACAGCACCACGCATTTTTCCCGCCAGTTCAAACGTAAATTCGGTGCCAGCCCGCATTTCTTCCGTAAAGGCTGGTCCTGACACCCAACGGGCTGATGCCCGGCCTCCAAGTAAGAACGCCCCGGCAAATGCCGGGGCGTTGGTTGTTTTATGGTCGGATCAGACAGGCCGCGTTCAGGCCAGATCGAAGCGATCTGCGTTCATCACCTTGGTCCAGGCCGCCACGAAATCATTGACGAATTTTCCGCCATTGTCCGCCTGGGCATAGACCTCGGCCAGGGCGCGCAGTTGCGAGTTGGAGCCAAAGACCAGATCACAACGGGTGGCTGTCCATTTGACCTCTCCGCTGGCGCGGTCGCGGCCTTCGAACTCCTGTGCCTCGTCCGAGGTGGGTTTCCACTCGGTCGACATATCCAGAAGATTGACGAAAAAGTCGTTGGACAGGGTTTCAGGCTTTTCCGTGAAGACACCATGGGTAGTCTGCCCGACGTTGGTGTTCAGAACCCGCAGGCCACCGACAAGTGCTGTCATTTCCGGCGCCGTCAGCGTCAGCAGCTGCGCCCGGTCCAGCATCATCTCTTCCGGCGCAACAGTGAACTGCGTCTTCTGGTAGTTGCGGAAACCATCAGCCACCGGTTCCAGCACCTCGAAGGATTCCACATCGGTCTGCTCAGCCGTTGCATCCGCGCGTCCGGGGGTGAAGGGCACGGTGATGTCCTGCCCAGCCTTCTTTGCAGCCTGCTCGATACCAACCGAGCCACCCAGCACGATCAGATCTGCCAGCGACACCTGTTTGCCATCGCTGCGGCCTGCGTTGAAGGCGCCCTGGATCCCTTCCAGCACGCCCAGAACACGGGCCAGCTGTTCGGGTTGGTTGGCTTCCCAGTCCTTTTGCGGCGCCAGACGGATACGGGCACCGTTGGCACCGCCCCGCTTGTCCGACCCACGGAAGGTCGAGGCCGAGGCCCAGGCGGTCGAAACCAGCTCAGGGATGGTCAGATCCGAAGCCGCAATCTTCTCTTTCAGTTCGGCGATTTCCGCCTCACCAATGACCGGATGGGTCACGGCAGGGATCGGATCCTGCCAGATCAGATCTTCGGCGGGAACCTCATCGCCCAAGTAGCGCGATTTCGGCCCCATATCGCGGTGGGTCAGCTTGAACCAAGCGCGGGCAAAGGCATCTGCGAACGCGTCCGGGTTCTCGTGGAAACGACGCGAGATCTTCTCATAGGCCGGGTCCATGCGCATTGCCATGTCGGCAGTGGACATGAAGATCGGAACCTTCTTGGACGGATCCTCCGGATCGGGCGCCATATCCTCTTCCAGGATGTCCTTGGGAGTCCAGACCCAGGCACCGGCCGGGCTTTTGACCTTTTCCCATTCGTATTTGAACAGCACGTCAAAATAACCGTTGTCCCATTTGATCGGGTTCGACGTCCAGGCGCCTTCCAGACCCGAGGTGATGGTGTCACGGCCCTTGCCGGATTTGTAGCTGCTGAGCCAGCCAAAACCCATCGCCTCCATCGGCGCGGCTTCGGGTTCGGCGCCCACATGAGCGGCATCGCCCGCGCCGTGCATCTTGCCGAAGGTGTGGCCACCAGCGGTCAGCGCGACGGTTTCCTCGTCGTTCATCGCCATGCGGGCAAAGGTTTCGCGGATGTCGCGGCCCGAGGCGATGGGGTCCGGGTTACCGTCAGGACCTTCAGGGTTCACGTAGATCAGGCCCATCTGCACGGCGGCCAGCGGGTTTTCCAGCTCGCGATCGCCAGAATAACGGCTGTTTTCCGTGTCAGAGGTCGCCAGCCATTCGTCTTCGGCGCCCCAGTAGATGTCCTCTTCCGGCTCCCACACGTCGGCACGGCCACCGGCAAAGCCGAAGGTCTTGAAGCCCATGTCCTCAAGCGCGCAGTTGCCCGCAAGGATCATCAGGTCGGCCCAGGAAATCTTGTTGCCGTACTTCTGCTTGATCGGCCACAGCAGGCGACGCGCCTTGTCGAGGTTGCCGTTGTCCGGCCAGCTGTTCAGCGGCGCAAAACGCTGCTGCCCCGTGCCACCGCCCCCGCGGCCATCGCCGGTGCGGTAGGTGCCTGCGCTGTGCCAGGCCATGCGGATGAACAGACCGCCATAGTGACCGTAATCCGCCGGCCACCAGTCCTGGCTGTCGGTCATCAGCGCATAAAGGTCTTTCTTCAGCGCCTTCAGGTCGAGTTTTTTGAATTCCTCTGCGTAATCAAAGGCCTGCCCCATCGGGTCGGACTTTGCGCTGTTCTGATGCAGGATCCGCAGGTTCAGCTGGTTCGGCCACCAATCGCTGTTGACGCGCGCGCCAAAGGTGGTTGTGCCGCCGTGCATCACCGGGCATTTGCCGCCGGGAATATCATTGCCGTCCATTTTTTCCTCCGATTATTGCTACGTTTCTGTCGTCGTGGCGCGACACCTGCCCCGGAATGCGTCATTCCAGAAGGACAAGTGTCTGTCAGGAGAAGAGCCTTTGCGTGGAGTGCAGAAACGCAGATCGGATCCGCAGCCCAAAAGGCCTCCCTCCCTTAACCCAGAAACGTTCTAACAAATCCGTGTGATAAAAATAAGTTATTTTTACTGATAGCAACCATAGCAAACTCCTATGCCTTTGTTCGCGGATGCGCGAACCACAGCGACCCAGCCAACAATCAATCCTGATCGGCAATAAAAAACAGGCGCGGAAACGATCCGCGCCTGTTTTCAGAAATGTATTGCCAGGTGGACTGCCCGGCCCCGCCGCCCCATGAAGAGCGGCAATGCCAGATCCATATGGCCGTCAGACCATCAGCCGCCGAAGGACTTCAGATAGGCGATGACCGCTTCGATGTCGTCGTCTTTCTTCAGCCCAGCAAAGGACATTTTGGTCTTTTTCATGTATTTCTTCGGCTTTGCCAGGAAGGCAGAAAGCTCTTCTTCGGTCCAGACCAGACCGTCTTCATTGGCCGACTTCATGGCCTTGGAATAACGGAAGCCTTCCACAGCACCAGCAGCGTGACCAACGATTCCGTTCAGAACCGGACCGGTCTTGTTCTTGGCCTTGTCACCCACCTGGTGGCAAGACTTACACTTTTTGAAGACCTTTTCGCCATCTGCAACCAGTTCAGGGTCCAGCGCGGCAACCTCTTCCACCGGCTCAGCGGCGGCAGGCTCTTCCGCCTTGGCCTCTTCAACCACGGCTTCACCGGTTTCCGCCGGTGGGACTTCGCCGGTTTCGTCCGGGGTCACATCGAGAACCGCCGCACGCATGGTGATTTCCACGCTGTCCTTGCAGTTTTCCATGCAAGGCGTGTCGGTCCAGAAATGCGCTTCGGAGGTCAGGCGGTCATCGACGATGAAGCCATCCGCGTTGGGCATTTCCACATCCAGGAAGTTCTCGTTCGACAGGGTGAACTCGTCATCCACCAGATCGTTGGAGTACAGGATATAGGCCACGATGGCATAGACCTCATCCGGTTCCAGCGTCTGCGCCGCGCCAAACGGCATCGAGCGGTTGACGTAATCCCAGGTGGTCGACAGATGCGGCCAGTAGGAACCGACCGTCTTCAGCGGGTCCTCGTGGTCCAGCGTGTCGGCACCGCCCGCCAGTTTCGGCCAGTTTCCAACGCCCTCGGCGAAATCGCCATGGCAGACAGCGCATTGTTCGGCAAAAATTTCTTCGCCGGTGAAGACATCACCGGAACCTTCGGGCAGGCCGGTCCCATCGGGGCTGACGTCCTGATTCCATGCGGCGATCTCTTCGGGCAGTGCCGGGCGGCCCAGTCCGAATTTCTCTGCATAGGCAGGCACCGCCAAGGCGGTGGCCACTGCTGTTGCTGCGATCAGATTAGGAAACTTCGACATTTTCCGCCTCTCCGTTTGCCTTCACCCACCAGGTCTGGATGGAATTGTTGTGATAGATCGAGTTCAGACCACGCACATCGCGCAGCTGGGTCTTGGTCGGCTGCACATAGCCCGAGCTGTCGCGGGCGCGGCTTTGCAGGAACATTTCCTGACCATCCCAGTCGATATCGAGGTAGAAGCGCGTCAGCGCCTTATCGGTTCCGGGCGCCGCAAGGCGGGCCTCATTCCAGGTCTTGCCGCCATCAATGGAGACATCAACGCCGGTGATGTGGCCGCGACCGGACCAGGCCAGACCGGTGATGACCAGCGGCCCCTTGCCGTGGGTGATCGGCGACTGCGGGCTGGGGCTGGTTACAACGGATTTCGCATCCATTTCCCAGGTCCATTTGCGGCTGGTGCCGTCGGCCAGCGTGTCGGTGTACTTCGAGGTTTCCTCGCGGGATTCAACCGGGCCGTTGGTGACTTCGATGCGACGCAGCCACTTGACCCACATGTTGCCTTCCCAGCCGGGAACGACCAGACGCACCGGATAGCCGTGCTCTTTGCGCAGGGCTTCGCCGTTGGCCTTGAAAGCCACCAGAACGTCGTCCAGCGCCTTGTCCATCGGGATCGAACGACCGTTGGAGGAGGCATCGGCGCCTTCCACATAGACCCATTTGTCCTTCAGATCGCCTGCAGCATCCAGACCGGCCTCTTCCAGCAGCGTGCGCAAGCTGACGCCGGAATATTCCATGTTGTGGATCATGCCGTGGGTGAACTGGGCGCCGTTCAGCTGGGCACCGGCCCATTCCATGCCCGAGTTCGCCGCGCATTCGCAGAAGTAGACGCGGTTTTCACGAGGAAAACGCTCCAGATCGGCATAGGAGAAGACCAGCGGCGTGTCGACCAGACCGTTGATCATCAGGCGGTAGTCTTCTTTCTTCAGCTCGATCGCGCCCGAGTGGTGACGTTCGAACGCACAACCCTGCGGCGTGATGGTGCCATCCAGCGCGTGGATCGGGGTAAAGTTGATCGACGAAATCGTATCGGCGGTCAGCCATTCCACGTTGCGGCGGATCACATCCGATTCATAGCTGATCGGAAGACCATACGGGGTGGCGTCGACGCCATCACCCAGGCCGCTGGCCCATTCCTGGACTTCCGTGATCAGCGGGTCAGGCCCGGCCGCCTGGGCCGCACCAGCAACCGCAGATCCGGCCCCGGCCGCAGCCGCACCCGCCAGAAACTGACGGCGCGACGGGGTGAAACCCTTTGAATTATCGCTCATCTTGTTCATGCCTCCATATTTAGATGAGTGCCCTGGCAGGGCCTCATCGGCGCAAAATTTGCCCGTCAGGCGGCGGCGCTGATTAAGCGCCGACCACCTTGACCGAGTTGTTCGGGTTGACCGTGACGGTGCCCATTTTCTTGATGTGGTTTTCGACGACGTCCCAGATCTGCGGACCTTCGGTGCCTTCGTTGACGCTGGCCCAGCCGGCGACCATGTAGGTCTTCGCCGGATCGATCGCCTCACCGTTCTTCAGCAGCGTCATCTCGGTGATCCGTTCGCCCTGCGGTTTGGTGATGTCGATGCGGTAGCCCATGCCACCGATGCGCACCATGTCGCCGCCCTGCTGGTAATAGGGGTCCGGGTTGAAGATGTTGTCAGCCACGTCTTCCAGGATCACCTTGATGAATTCACCGGTCATCTCGCTGCGATAGGCGGCGCCATAGCTCATCGAGGTCACGTTCCAGATGTCTTCGCGGGTGATGTCGTCACCCGGTACCAGCGACGGGCCCCAGCGCACGCCGGGCGACATGGCGATATCAGCCTCGCGTTCGCTCAGCAGCGCATCGCAGATCAGATCATCCCAGGTGCCGTTGAAGTTGCCGCGACGATAGAGCAGCGAGTCGGTCTGGCCGATCACCTCTTCCAGCTCAGCCTTGAACGGCGCGCGCTGTTCATCGATCAGCTTGGAGATCACAGGATCGGGAGCGATGACATCCGAGAAGATCGGGATCAGCTTGTGCTTCAGACCCATCATCTGACCATCGCGCACGTCCAGATCCACGCGGGAGACGAATTTGCCGCTGGAACCGGAGGCGATGATGTGGGTCGTGCCCACCAGCACCGGTTCGGGCAGCGCATCGTGGGTGTGGCCCGACAGGATCACGTCGATACCGGTGACAACGCTGGCCATCTTCTTGTCCACGTCGAAACCATTGTGCGACAGGCAGACCACCACATCGGCGCCCGCTGCGCGCACCTCGTCCACCATCTCCTGCATATGCTCGTCACGGATCCCGAAGGAGTATTCCGGGAACATCCAGCCGGGGTTCGCGATGGGCATATAGGGGAAGGCCTGACCAATGACGGCGACCTTGGCGCCGCCGCGTTCGAAGAACTTGTAGGGCTTGAACAGCTCGGCCGGTTCGTCCCATTCCGAGTCAAAGATGTTCTGCCCCAGCGCGGCAAAGGGCAAACCTTCGACGATCTCATTCACACGGTCAGAGCCCAGCGTGAACTCCCAGTGGAAGGTCATCGCATCCGGTTTCAGCGCGTTCATGACATTGACCATGTCCTGACCTTCGGTCTTGTGACAGGTCATGGAGCCGTGCCAGGTGTCACCGCCGTCCAGCAGCAGCGCATCCGGGCGGTCGGCACGGATGGCATTGATCACTGTCGACATGCGGTCCAGACCGCCTACGCGCCCGTAGCCTTTGGCGAGGGAGGAAAAATCGTCATAGGTGAGCGCGTAAGCGGAAGGACTGCCATCCGCGATGCCATAGGCCTTGCGGAAGTCGGCACCGGTGATATGCGGCACCTGACCCTTGTTCGCGCCCACCCCGAGGTTGATCGAGGGTTCACGGAAATAGATCGGTTTCAGCTGCGCATGAATGTCGGTGACATGGATGATGCTGATATTGCCGAAGGTATCAAACTCCAGCAATTGATCCTGAGTCAGGCTTTGCTGCGCCGCAAGACGCCCCCAATTGCCAAAACCAGATGCCCCGACTAGGGCAGAGGCGGCCATCGAAACCTGCAGAAAATCACGGCGCGAGATCATGGTACTCTGATATCCTGTGTAAACATACGACATATTCGCATGTGTGAATATTGAAAGAACGAAAGACCCCGCACCATGAACTGGCACGGGGTCGTTCCGGGTTTAGTTACGGACAGACGGTCCTTCGACCGACAGGCCGTTGCCGCGCGAAGCGACATAAAGCTCAAGTGCGACGAAATCCTGCGAACCGGGCTTGTAGGTTTCGGCGCGGGTATCACGTACGCAGCCTTTGAAACGAGCATGAACTGTGTTCAGCTTGGCGTTTTTCAGGCGGTAGGCCGGGAAGCCATTGATCTGGCCTTGGCTCAGGTGGTCGGCGCGGATCATGTTGCCATAGTTGTCTTCATGGCAGTTCGCGCAGGACAGCTCGAGCTGGCCGGTACGCGTGTAATACATTTCCTTACCTTTTTCCCACATCGCCTGAACCGGACCATCGGTGGCAACGTTGACGGGCATGCCACGCGACTGGACAGAGATCAGAGCCTCCATCGACGCCATGTCACCGCCAGTGTATTTCCACTTGTCGGCGCCCATCTGGTTTTCGCGGCAGTCGTTGATCTGCATGGCCAGGGTGCGGACTTCGCCAGCTTCTTCGTTCCACTTGGGATAGACTGCGCGCACGCCTTTCATGCTGTCGGCAACATCGTCGTGGCAGGACGCGCAGGACTTGCCTTCGGATCCTTCGACGGTTTCCCAGCTGTCCATCGCCTGATCGACGAAAACCATCGCAGGGTTTTCGAAATCGTCCATCTGCAGGGCCTGCGTCTCGTCCGAGCGGAAGTGCCAGCCAGACATGACTTCGTCCAATGCGTCAGCGACTGCAGCCGGAGCCGCAGTCTTGGTGACCATTTCGATCTCTTCGTTCACCACGAGCGTGTCGTCGTCTGCGCCGGCGAAGGCGGCCATCGGCAGGGCCAGCACGGCGGCAATGGCAGTGAGTGCCTTATATTTCATTCCATATCCTCCCTTGGGTATCCGCCTCGCCCGCCGGAGTGGCGGACGAGACGCTTGCCTTTGAGATCCGGAAAGGATCAGGCGATCTTGATCGACTTCGCCGTGTCGTAGACGGATCCATCATCGTCATACCATGTGAATTTGAAGTCGCCTGCTTCAGGCACGGTGGCTTCAAACTCAATGTAAGGGTTGGTGGAAATCGCCGGTTCCATCGTGACGTCGATCACCATGGCGCCGTTAAACTCGCAAGTGAAACGGTTGATGATCGAACGCGGAATGACGTTGCCTTCCTTGTCCTTACGCTGGCCGCTTTCCATCTTGTGGCTGATCAGCGTCTTGATGGTGACGGCTTCGCCAGCAGCGGCTTTCTTCGGGACCTTGACGCGGGGTTTTACACCGGATGCCATGTCTTAACTCCTTGAATTCGGAAAGGGATGCGGGGCGATCAGCCGCCGCAGCCTCCGATGGTCACTTTCACAGCGGCGCTTGCCTTGGCAAAGCTGCCGTCTGCCATTTTGGCAATGGCCACGACGTCCTGGGTACCAGCAAGGCGGATCCGGGTGGATGCGGACTGGCTGGCGGCACCGGGGCCGAAGTTGAAGGTTGCAACGCCGGGGGTCGGGTTGCCGGTGGCCAGAACCATGATCGCGGTCGCGCCGGGGGCGTTAACCGAAATCGGCACGGTGTTGCCGTTTTCGGCAATCTCCGGCGCAGTCAGTTCAATACCGCTGTCGGCCATATCGGCACCGCCGGTGAACTCGGCGATCTTATCGTCTGCCGATGCGCTCAGGCGGTAGGGCAGAACCGTCAGCACGGCGGCGCCCAGGCCCATCGCCAGGGTTTCGCGACGTGAGAACTCCATCATTTGTCTCCTTTGACTTCGCTCGGACAAGCAGCTGGAAGCTGCTGTCTCACTCTTCTTTCAGCGTCGCGAGGAAAGCGACGACATCTTCAATCTCCTGGGCGGTCAGGATCGGCGGCAGCGGCTCTGCGCCCGCCTTACCGGTGTAGGCATCGCCCGGACGGATAAACCCGTCGACCTTGTAGAACGCAGGCATCATGGTGCCCTCGAACGTCATTTTTGCATTCGCCACGAGGCCACGCAGCTCAGCTTCGCTCCAGCGCTCCCCCGCGCCGTCCAGCATGGGGCCGATTTCGCCGTGGAAGGGCACGTCAGCCAGTGCAGTCACCTGATGACAGGCCACGCAGTTCCCCTTGGACTTGGTCCCGGCAATGATCGCACCGTTGGCTGCGTCGCCAGCAACACCTGTCAACGATTCGGCAATTGCGCCATCCTCGGTGAATTTCACGTCTTTCGGCGCGACTTCGCCCGCCTGCGACATGGTCCCGGCCAGACACATGGCCAGTGTCAGAGATAGTCTCTTCATGGTTCCTCCCGTTGGCTGCCACCGCGAAGTGGCCTGCTTAGCTATTGCATACCGTAGGCCACCGAAGGCCTGGGACGCAACAACAAATTCATTAATGTGAATTTTAATTTTCTTGCGCAAAGGATCAGTCTGTTGATCCATTGTTGCGCTCCTGAATGCGGCGTGCGTGATACCTTTGGAAATCCTCCCCATTATCAAGCTCGTACCGCTTCTCGTTGACCCAGGTGAACATATCGAGCGTGGTCCCCGCCCCAAAGGCCCCCGGCATGATGGAAACGGCCGCCTGCACCGCGGTCTGATCCTCGGGCACCTCTTCCGGCAGGAAAAGAATCGTCGGCGTGAACAGCACGTTCCACTTCCGCGCCATCTCCCGCTCCTGCAGGGTTTCACCGTCGAAATCCGTTACCTCGGTGGATCCGTGCAGGTTCAGCTGAACGACGAAATAATTCTCTTCGATGTAGTTGCTGACCTCCGGACGCGGGAACACCTCCTCGTGCATCTTGGCGCAGTAAATGCAGCCCCGCTGCTCAAAGAAAAGAACCAGCCGCTTGCCCTCTGCATTCGCCTCGGCAAGGTCTTCCTGAAGGTCCTTGAAGGTGTCACGCATCCATGCGGTTTTATGAAGGCCGTCGTCGCCCACCTCGACCGCTACCACCGGCCCGGCCAGAAGCACCGGAAGCGCCAGCGCGGCAAGCGGTGCGGAAATCATTTTGAGTAATCTATTCATTGCCTTGTCTCTCCCATTTATGGTGACAGTCAGCCAATTGTGGACAGTCCGGGCATCCAGCGGATCATTGCTTCGGCAATGTAGCTGACACCTCCGGTGACAATCAGCACAGCGAACAGGATCAGCATAACCCCCATCGCCTTTTCCACCCAAGCAAAAGCGGTCCGGTGCCGCGCCACCCAGGCCAGGAACGGCTTTGCAAACAGGGCGGCAACGACGAAAGGCGCTGTCATTCCAACACCGTAGACCAGCAAGAGCAGGCCACCGCGCCAGATGTCCCCCATGCCAGAGGCGATCATCAGGATCGACGCCAGCGCCGGTCCCACGCAGGGGGTCCAGCCAAAGCCAAAGGCCAGCCCCATCAGATAGGCACCGATCAGCGTGGAAGGCTCGGCCGAGCTTTCCATGCGTGCCTCGCGGTAAAGCAGCGGAATGCGCATTACGCCCAGGAAATGCAGGCCGAACAGGACCAGCACCCCGGCGGCGCCATAGGCCAGAATATCCATGTAGCGCCCGAACAACTGCCCCAGCGCGGTAGCTCCCATGCCCATCAGCATGAACACCGTGGTGACACCAGCTGCGAAACACAGCGCAGAGATCACCAGCCGACGCTGCGCCCCCGGCGCAATGCGCCCGTCGCCGCGCAGTTCAGCCATCGAAAGCCCGCCCATGTAGGACAGGTAAAAAGGCACCATCGGCAGGATGCAGGGCGTGAAAAAGCTCAACAAACCGGCAAACAGGGCCCCAAAGTACGATATTTCGAGCATCTCAGCTCCTTTTTTGGGCGCAATAGCCGATATTCGGGGACGGCGCGCCTTGTCTCATTCACATATTCAAATTAAGTTGTGTTACATAAAGAACCTACTCACTGCACCTTCGTCAACGGCTTCGAACGGCTTCATCATGGTTTTTGCGTCCACAGTTCCCCTGCGGCCCTTGCTGCTGCTGCGCCGGTTGCTGGCCGGTTTTTTTGTGCTGTGCACGCTCAGCCTACCTGCCCGGGCAGTGGAACTGGTGATGGTCGAACAGCATGGCTGCGAATGGTGCGCGCGCTGGAACGAAGAAATCGCACCGATCTATCCCAAAACGGCCGAAGGCGCCTTTGCGCCGCTGCGCCGGGTGGATCTGCGCAATATGCCGGATGACTTGGAAACAACTCGTCGCGTTCTTTTTACCCCGACCTTCTTGATTGTGGAGGACGGTCATGAGAAGGCCCGGCTCGAAGGATATCCGGGGGCCGATTTTTTCTGGCCCCTGCTGGAGGCGCTGCTGCGCGATCATGCAGACTTTGCGCCGGATGGAGAAGTGGGCGACAGCTGACCGGTTTGGAGACCGACACGTCTGGCTGACTGGGACAAGTATAGATGTGCGGGGCCATTCGGCCCGCCACAAAGGAGAATGAGCGATGGGGTTGCCGCAATTTTCGGTAGACATGGCAGATGACGATCTTGAGAAGATGATGGACAACGCCACCACGGCGTCCAATTTCCTCAAGGCGATCAGCCACGAAGGTCGTCTCATGATCCTGTGCCATCTGGTCACCGGCGAGAAATCCGTCACCGAGCTGGAAGAGCTGCTTTCGGCGCGTCAGGCAGCGGTATCGCAGCAACTGTCCCGCCTGCGCCTTGAAGGTCTGGTTGTGCCGCGCCGCGACGGCAAGGCCATCTACTACCGGCTGGCAGACGACCGTCCGCGCCGCATCCTCGAAGTGGTCTACGACCTCTTCTGCAACTAAGCACGACCTAGATTTTCTCCCTGCCCTACCCGTCTTGTCCCGGTCCGGGGCCAGCAAGATACGCACGGCCTGAGCGACCTGTAGATCCTTCAACATCTGTCCGCCCCGTTGTGTTCCCGAGCTCGCATAGCTGACCACCTGCCCATCGACAGCAGGCGGCGACAGCGCGATGCCGCTTGCATCGCACACCTCCTTTCTGCATGACTCGAAAGATAGGAAACCTGCCGGGAGGGGCGTCTCATGTTTGATATGCTGACAGAACATCACCTGGCGGCCATTGCAGGCCTCGTAGGCGGAATCCTTCTTGGCCTTGCTGCCCGGCTGGGCAGGTTCTGCACGCTTGGCGCGATCGAGGACGTTCTTTATGGCGGCTCCACCCTGCGCATGCGTATGTGGATATTGGCAATTGGCGTCGCCGTTATCGGCAGCTTTTCCCTTATTTCAGCAGGACTTATGGATGAAAGCGAAAGTTTCCACCTCAGCATCAGATGGATGCCTCTGGCTTCAATCATCGGGGGTTTGATGTTCGGCTACGGAATGGCGCTCAGCGGCAATTGCGGCTATGGCGCTATCGCCCGACTGGGCGGCGGCGATCTGCGCAGTTTCGTCATCGTGCTGGTCATGGGCGTGTCCACCTATGTGGTTCTTTCCGGTCCGCTTGCGCCCTTGCGCAATTTCTTCTTTGAGCAGCATCAGGTCACGACCGATATTCCCCCCGGGCTGGCCCATCACGCCGCTGTCCTGACGGGTCTGCCACTGCACACCATTGGGCTTGCCGTCGGCGCCGTACTGGTCATCGCCGCGCTTTGCGGACGCGAACTGCGTCAGGACAAGAGCGCGGTCTTCTGGTCCGTGATCGTCGGCCTTGCCATCGTTTCGGGCTGGGGCCTGACCAGCGAGGTCAACCAGACCGGTTTCGAAGCCCTCCCGGTGGTGTCGCATTCCTTTTCTGCCCCTCTGGGTGAGACTATTTTGTGGACCATGACCGGCAGCCTGCGCCCCTTGTCTTTTGCCGTCGGCTCCATCGCAGGGGTCTGGGCCGGGGCCTTCATCGGCTCGCTGATCAAGGGGCATTTTCGCTGGGAGGCCTGCGAAGATCCCCGCGAATTGCGCCGCCAGATCGTGGGTGCGGGCATCATGGGCGCAGGTGCCGTCATCGCCATGGGCTGCACCGTCGGTCAGGGGCTCAGCGCATTTTCGCTGCTCGCCGTTTCCGCGCCGGTCACCTTCCTGGCGATTTTTGCCGGGGCGGCGATTGGCCTGCGGCAGCTGATCGAAGGCTTCCGCCCCGCCGAGTGATCCGGATTCGCCCCTTCGCCGACGCCGCCACAGCATGATATACGGGGCATCGGCTCCAGATGAAGTATCACGAACAGGCGAAAAACGGCCCAAGTTGTAACGGTTTGGTAAAACCTTGGGGCGCGTCACGCAATTGTTACAGGTCCGCGCAACTTAGCACGCGGCGACGCACCGTCGGCATCTGGAACTTTGGAGCAAGCCATGGACCGCAAGCAAATCATCAACGATCCCGAAATCGGCAACAAGGCCGAGGCCTATGAGGCCTTTGACGATATCCCCACCAATCCCCGGCTTGAACGCACCATCGGCGATGTGATCAACGCCCGTTACGGGCGTCGCGACCTGCTGAAAGGCATGCTGGGCGTCTCCGCCACCACTGCCCTGTTCGGCACCTCCGCCCTGATCGCCCCGACCGAAGCGGCTGCAGGCAGCCATGGCGCGGGTCGCTACAACTTCGAGGAACTGACCTGGGGCAACGACGAAACCCACCATATCGCCGAAGGTTATGACGCCGACGTTCTGCTGCGCTGGGGTGATCCGATCACCGCCGATGCGCCGGAATTCGATGTGATGAACCAAAGCGCCGCAGCCCAACTGAAGCAGTTTGGTTATAACAACGACTATGTCGGCTTTACCCCGCTGAACGCCGAAGGCACCCGTGGCTTGCTCTGCGTCAACCACGAATACACCAACGAAGAAGTCATGTTCCCCGGTCTGGGCCGTCAGGACCGCGCCGGGTTCGAAGGCATGACCAAGGAGCTGATCGACATCGAAATGGCCGCCCATGGTGGCACCGTCGTCGAGATCGCCAAGGGCGCAGGCGGCAAATGGGCCGTGGTGCGCGATGGCAAGATGAACCGTCGCATCACGCCGCTCAATACCGAGATGACCATCGACGGCCCCGCCGCCGGTCACGACCGCATGAAGACCAACGCCGATCCTTCGGGTCTGTCGGTCATCGGCACGCTCAACAACTGTGCCGGCGGCATGACCCCCTGGGGCACCTACCTGATGGCCGAAGAGAACTTCCACGGCTATTTCTGGACCGATGTGGTTGATGGCGATGGCAAACCCGATATCTCGGCCCAGCCCGAAGCCAAGAACATGAAACGCTACGGCGTGCCGGGCCGCTGGTATGCCTGGGGCAAGTTCTACGACCGGTTCAACATCGACAAGGAGCCCAATGAGCCAAACCGCTTTGGCTGGGTTGTTGAAGTCGACCCGCGTAACCCCGACGCCAAGCCGGTAAAACACACCGCCCTGGGCCGTTTCCGCCACGAAGGCGCCGAAACCACTGTTTCCTCTTCGGGCAAGCTGGTCGTCTACATGGGCGACGACAACCGCTTTGACTACCAGTACAAATATGTCTCGAATGGCGTAGTGTCCGACGATGCCGTCGCCAACAGCGCCCTTCTCAGCGACGGGACCCTCTACGCGGCCCGCTTTAACGAAGACGGCAGCGTAGAATGGTTGCCGCTGGTGCATGGCACCGGCCCGCTGACCACTGAAAACGGTTTTGCCAGCCAGGCCGATGTCCTGATCGACACCCGCCTTGCTGCCGATGCCCTGGGCGCCACCCCGATGGACCGCCCCGAAGACGCGCAGCCGCGCGGCGACGGCACCGCCTACATCATGCTGACCAACAACTCCAAGCGCACCGAGGATCAGGTTAACGCCGCAAACCCCCGTGCCAAATCGAATTTTGGTCACATCATCGAGGTCAAGGAAGAGGGTGGCGATCACGCCGCCACCCGCGGCACCTGGTCGATCCTTGTGCAATGCGGCGATCCTGAACTGACCGAGGTGGGCGCCCAGTGGAACCCGGAAACCAGCGCCAACGGCTGGTTCGGTTCCCCGGACAACTGCGCCTTTGACGCCGATGGCCGCCTCTGGGTCTCCACCGACCAGGGCAGCAAATGGGGCAAGACCGGCAAATCCGATGGCCTTTATGGCGTCGAGACCGAAGGCGATCTGCGTGGCACGTCCAAGCTGTTCTTCCGCTGCCCCGTCGGCGGGGAGCTCTGCGGCCCCTACTTCACCGACAACGGCGAAACCCTGTTCCTGGCGGTGCAGCACCCCGGCACCGATGGCACCAAGGCCCTGAAAGGGTTCGAGCGCGCCTCGACTTTTGAGGATCCGGCCACCCGCTGGCCCGACTTTGACCCCAAGATGCCGCCGCGCCCCTCGGTCGTGGTGGTCACCAAGAAGGGCGGCGGCAAGATCGCGATGTAACCCGCCCAAGGCATGAACAAACTTTCAGCGCGCCCTCAAAAGGGGCGCGTTTTGCTTTGTCGCTGCCGCCCGGCCTCCCAGCCGGAGCATGTGCGCGGCACGGGGATGTGACGCCCGCGTGATCAAAAACCGAGTTAAGCTTGGGATACATGATCCAACGGAGCCAATGATGAACCTGCGCCCGATCCTCGTTTCACTCGCCTTCAGTCTGCCCATGCTGTCCGGACTGTCCCTCTCTTCCATCGCCCTGACCGCGCAGGCAAGCATCGCCGGAGAGGTGTCTGCCCGCCCCGGCTGGGAGGTGCACGACACGGCGAAATCCTACCGGCAGTTGTTGCAGGATACGCAGGCGGCGGTGCGGGCCAGCGATCTGGCCATCGTCACGCAGGCCGGTCCCACCGGCGCAGCGGCGGCGCGCGGGATCACCATTCCGGGCAACCGGGTCATCGGCGTCTTCAACAATGTCTTTGCGGTCAACATTCTAGAAACCTCGACCGCCGCCATGATCGAAGCCCCGATCCGCCTCTATGTCACCGAAATGGCGGGCGGCACGGCGCAGCTCTCTTATAAGCGGCCAAGCCATGTCTTTGCCCCCTACCGGGACGAAGGCGGCGACAGGCTGATGGCGCTTGCAGAGGAGCTGGACCAGAGGTTTGATCAGATCGCACAGGATGCAGTGAAGTAATACAACCGGGTCACAGAGCCGTGAGGGTGCTTGCACCCGGCGTCAGGGCAGGCAATCTGGCTCTGACATCAGATAGGAACAGATCGCCATGACTGACAGTTTACGCGCCGCCGACGTTCTGGCCCGGCGCCTTTATGCGGCCGGGTGCCGCCACGCCTTTGGCATGCCCGGCGGAGAGGTGCTGACGCTGGTCGACGCGCTTGAGGCAGCAGGCATCACCTTCCATCTGGCGAAACACGAAAACGCTGCCGGCTTCATGGGCGAAGGTGTGCATCATGCCGATGGTGCCCCGGTTATTCTGGTTGCCACCCTCGGCCCCGGCGCGCTCAACGGGGTCAATGTGGTGGCCAACGCCCATCAGGACCGGGTGCCGATGCTGGTTCTCACCGGCTGCGTCGATGCTGCCGAGGCGCAAAGCTACACCCATCAGGTGCTCGACCATGGCGCCGTCTTCGCCCCCATCACCAAGGCGACCTTCCGTCTGGATGCGGATGCGGCTGACGTGATCGCAGACAAGGCGGTCGCCATCGCGACCGAGCCGCGCAATGGTCCGGTGCATATCGACGTGCCGATCTCGGTCGCGGATGCCCCTGCCAGGGATCGCAACTTCCGCCGCGCGCCTGCTGCGCCCACCCAGCCAGACAATGACACACTGGCGCAGGCGCGCAGCTGGCTGGCGCAGGCCGAGCGTCCCTTTGCCATCATCGGACTTGATGCGGTGGCCGAAGGCGCGGGTCCTGTCCTTCGCGCCTTTCTGGAGGCGCATCAGATCCCCTTTGTCACCAGCTACAAGGCGAAGGGCATCCTGCCCGAAGATCACCCCCTGTGCCTTGGCGGCGCCGGGCTGTCCCCCCTGGCCGACAGCCACCTGTTGCCGCTGGCGGCGCAGTCGGATCTGATCCTGTCGCTTGGCTATGATCCTATCGAAATGCGCCCCGGCTGGCGCAACGCCTGGGACCCAACCCACCAGCGCGTGATCGAGATCGCTGCCGAACCCAACACCCATTACATGCATCAGGCCAGCCTCAACATCGTGGCGCCGCTTACCCCCGCGCTGGATGCCCTGACGGAAAAAGCCGAGACAGCACCGACGCGCTGGCCCGGCGGAGAGCTGAGCACCGCGCAACAGGCGCTGCACACCGCCTTTGATCCGCAGGATGACAGCTGGGGACCGGCGGCAGTGATCGCCGAATGCCGCGCCACCCTGCCTGCCGAGACGCTGGCCACCGCAGACAGCGGCGCCCACCGGATCCTGCTCAGCCAGATGTGGCAGTGCAACGAGCCGCGCGGGCTGATCCAGTCATCCGGGCTTTGCACAATGGGCTGTGCCGTGCCGATGGCGATCGGGCGCAAGCTGGCGCAACCGGACCGTCCCGTCGTCAGCTTTTCCGGCGATGCAGGCTTCCTGATGGTGGCCGGGGATCTGGCCACCGCTGCCGAATTGGATGTGGCGCCGATCTTCGTGGTTTTTGCCGATGCCACCCTCGCCCTGATTGAGCTGAAACAGCGTCAACGCCAGCTTAAAAACCGCGGCGTCGATTTCGCCCGGCACGATTTTGCCGCGATGGGCCGGGCCTTTGGCGGCAACGGCGTGACGGTACGTAACCGCACCGAACTGCGCGCCGCCCTCACCGATGCCTTGGCTTCTGATCGTTTCACTGTCATCTCTGCCGAAATCGAACCCGGAGGATATGATGGACGCATCTGACACGCTGCCACACGGGGCCCTTGATGGGGTCAAGGTTCTCGACCTGTCGCGCATTCTGGCCGGCCCCACCTGTACCCAGCTGCTGGGCGATCTCGGCGCCACGGTCATCAAGGTGGAAAACCCCAAATCGGGGGGTGACGATACCCGCCAATGGGGCCCCCCCTATGCCATGGACGCCGACGGCAACCCCACGGATCTGTCGGCCTACTACATGGCCGCCAACCGCAACAAACGCTCGGTCGCGGTGGATATCACCACCTCCGAAGGTCAGGCCGAGATCCGCAGGCTCGCTGCCGAGGCCGATATCCTGATCGAGAATTTCAAACCCGGCGGACTAGCGAAATACGGGCTGGATTACGCCAGCCTCAAGGATGAGTTTCCCCGGCTGGTCTACTGCTCGATCTCGGGCTACGGGCAGACCGGCCCCAACAACCACCGCCCGGGATATGATCTTGTGGCACAGGGGTTTAGCGGCATCATGTCACTCACCGGCGATCCCGAGGGGCAGCCCGTGAAGGTTGGCACCGGCATCGCCGATGTGATGTGCGGTATGTATGCCTGCATTGGCATTCTGGCTGCGCTGCGCCACCAGGAAAAAACCGGTGAAGGGCAGCAGATCGACCTCGCTCTGGTCGACAGCACCATTGCCTGGCTGATCAACGAAGGCGTCGCCTATCTCAACACCGGTACCTTGCCGACCCGGCGCGGCAACGAACACCCCAGCATCATGCCTTATGGCGTCTACGAGACCTCGGACTCCCACGTCATCCTGGCGGTGGGCAACGATGCCCAGTTCCGGCGCGTGATGGAGTTCCTCGGGCTCGAAGGCCTTGCAGACGATCCCCGTTTTGCCACCAACCCGGCGCGGCTGGAGCATCGCGCGACGCTCAACGACATCATGATCCCGGCGCTCAAACGCTTCACCATGGACGAGGTGATCGCCGCGATGGAGGCCCGCAAGGTGACCGCCGGTCCGGTGCAGACGCTCGACCGGGTCTTTGCCTCCGATCAGGTGGCTGCGCGGGGCATGGCCATCGACATGCAGGCCGGGGACACTCCCGTGAAACTGCTTGGAAATCCGCTCAATTTCTCGCGCACCCCGGTCACCTACCGCCACGCACCGCCCAGCTGCGGCGCTGACAGCGACCGGATTCTCGGCGCCGAGGACCCGTTTTCCAAGGCTTAGGCCATATTCTGCCCGGCACGATCCGGCCGAATGTTACAAAAACCGGCAAACGCCTGCCTTCGTGGTGGGCGTTTTGCGTTTCAAAGACCCGTCTGGCGGGAAATTGCCCGCAAATATTACAGGTTTCAGCGGGTTTCCCCACCTTCAAACACGCGCCTTCACCAAAGCGAGAGCGCCCGTCGCGCGATGAAAACCACTGTTCTAACCTTCCCCTAGTGAACAACACCGGTGGTAAGGATTGGACCCAAATGACACATGATCTCTTCGGACAGGAGACGAGCCTGAAAGATCCCGAAATGCTGGATCTGTGGAACGCGGTTCAGATCGGGGTTCTGTCGCACAGCGCAGAGGCCCCGGTGCATCTGGGTAAGCTGCTGGAGGCCGCCCCCGAATTCACCCTTGGGCAGGCAGCCAAGGGTTTGTTCCTGCTGCTGCTGGGCCGCCGCGAAATGCGCACCCCTGCCCGCGATGCGCTGGCTGCTGCCCGCATCGCCTATGCCTCTGCCCTGCCCCGGGAGCGGCTCTTCGCCGATGCGCTGGAGCTGTGGCTGGCGGGCCGCCCCACCGCCGCCGTTGAGAAGCTGGAGCAGGTCCTGCGCTCTCACCCTGCCGACAGCCTTGCCATGAAGATGAGCCAAGCGATCCGTTTCGTCCTTGGCGACAGCGCCGGGATGCGCCGGTCAGTGGAACGGGTGATGCCCGCCTATGCGCCGGATCACCCCGGGCGCGGCTATCTGCTTGGCTGTCACGCCTTCGCGCTGGAGGAAACCGGCGACTACAGTAAGGCGGAGACTGCGGGGCGTCAGGCACTCTGGATGGCGCCGGATGATGCCTGGGGCCTGCATGCGGTGGCGCATGTGCATGACATGACCGGCAACGCCAAGGCCGGGCTCGACTGGCTGACTGGCCGCGAAGAGGCCTGGAGCCATTGCAACAACTTCCGCTATCACGTCTGGTGGCACAAGGCGCTGATGCATCTGGACCTGGGCCAGACCGACACCGTTCTGGACCTTTACGACCGCGAGATCCGCCAGGACAAGACCGACGATTACCGCGATATTTCCAATGCCACCTCGCTGCTGATGCGGCTGGAATTGGAAGGCATTGCCGTCGGCAACCGCTGGGAAGAACTTTCCGACCTCTGCGCCGCCCGGACCGAGGATGGCAGCCTGATCTTTGCCGATCTGCACTACCTTCTGGCGCTGGCCGGGCGCGGGCGCCCGGATGAAACCACCCGGATGGTGCAGCGTATCCACGCCGATGCGGCAGCCGCAGGCGGGGACGAGGCGCGGCAGCGCATGGCAGATCCCGGCCGCGCCGCCGCCAGCGGGCTGGAGGCCTTTGGCGAAGGTGATTTCGCGCTCGCCTTTGACAACCTGGCGCAGGCCCGTGGCTCCATGCAACTGGCCGGTGGCAGCCACGCCCAGCGCGACGTTTTTGAACGCATGACCATCGATGCCGGGATCCGCGCAGGTCGCCTGAGCGAGGTATCCCGCATGCTGGACAGCCGCCGCGCCCAGCGCGGTGGCGCCGAGGACAACTATGCTCTGGCCCGCCGTGCCCTGATCAGCGAGGCGCGCAATCAGCCGGACAGCCGCAGCCTGCCGGCCGAGTGATCTGCGAAATGATCGGAGCGCGCCCGGATGCCGGTCCTGGCCTCGGGCGCGCCCTTACATCGCCGCCACAATGTTTGATTGACAGGAAGGACACCGCTTAACGATGGCGCGTATTTCCAAGTTCCCCTCTCCCACAGCAGAGATTCCGGCCGTGGCAGGTCCGGCAGCGGCCAACACCCGCCGTGCGCCCGCATCGGAGCATGCCCCAGCCCCGGCAGGTGAGCAAAAGCGCGTCCGCGACCCGCGGCTCGATTTCTATCGCGGCATTGCCATGTTCATCATCCTGGTCGCTCATATTCCTGGCAACCGCTGGACCGGCTGGATCCCAGCCCGGTTCGGGTTTTCCGATGCAACCGAGATTTTTGTCTTCTGCTCGGGCATGGCCTCGGCCATCGCCTTTGGCGGGTCCTTTGCGCGCCGTGGCTGGCTGATGGGCACTGCCCGGGTGGTATTCCGCTGCTGGCAGGTATTCTGGGCTCATATCGGCCTGTTCTTCTTTGTCGCCATGACCATGGCGGCGCTGGACCTGACCGGTGCCTTTGAAAAAAGCTACGTCAACTCTCTGAACCTTGGCCATTTCTTCAATGACCCGATGCCGCAGCTCGTGGGCCTGTTCACCCTGACCTATGTGCCGAACTACTTTGACATCCTGCCGATGTATCTGGTGGTGCTGGCCTTGATGCCGCTGATGATGGGGTTGGAGCGTTTCGGCCTCTGGACAGTTGCCGCAGCTTCGGCGCTGATCTGGCTGGCCGCGAACCCCTATATGATCGGCCTTGGACCGGACGGAGCATCCCTGCCTGCCGAACCCTGGTCGGCGCGGGAATGGTTCTTCAACCCCTTCGGCTGGCAATTGCTGTTTTTCACGGGCTTTGCCTTCATGAAAGGCTGGCTTCCGGCGCCGCCCGTGTCGCGGGCACTGGTCCTTGTATCTGCAGCCTTCCTGATCTTCTCTGCCCCCTTTGGCTCCTGGAAGGTCTTCCTGTGGGTTGAGGCCTGGAACGACGACCTGGCCGCCGCCATCCGCCCGGCCTGGGCCTTCACGGACGAGTGGCGCGAGAAAACCGATTTCGGCCTGTTGCGCTATGCGCACTTTCTGGCACTGGCCTATCTCGGCTGGGTGGCCGCCGGAGCTGGTGGTCAGCGGCTGATCGCCTCCGGTCATTCGGAGCTGGCGCGGCTCTGGTCCTTTGTCCTGCGCATCATCACCAAGGTCGGGCAACAGTCCCTTGCGGTCTTCGTCTTCTCGATGGCGCTGGCCCGTCTGATCGGCTTTGCGCTGGATCAGACTGACCGGGGCATCCTGATCACCGCTGCGGCAAATATCGCCGGGTTCTGCCTAATCATCGCCTGTGCCTTTGCCGCCGCCTGGTTCAAATCCCACCCCTGGAGGGCAAAGCGATGAGCCGTCTTTCGCGCCGCGGTTTCCTTGCCGGTGTCTCCGGCCTTGCGCTGACAGCTCCGCTCGCGGCCAAGGCCGCCTCCGTTCCGTTCCGGCATCAGGATGTCATCGACAAGGCCCGCATGCTGGCACAGATGCCTTATCGCGCACGTCCCACTGTGCCGCAGGACTGGCTGGATCTCACCTATGAGGATTATCAGACCCGCTGGTTCCGCAGCCGCGACGCGCTGTGGAGCAAGACGGAACGCAGCTATAATGTCGATTTCTTCCTGCCGGGCCTCTATTTCCCCCGTGCGGTGCAGATGCACAGCGTCGCGGACGGGCTGGCGCAGCCTGTTGCCTTTGATCTGACCCTGTTCGACAAGACAGACAAGGCCCCGGATCTCAGCACCGAAGGAGCGCTGGGGTATTCGGGCTTTCGCCTGCGCACCGAGCTGAGCGAGCCGGGCAAGAAGAATGAATTCTGCGTCTTTCAGGGCGCCAGCTATTTTCGGGCCATCGGCATCGGGCAGGCCTATGGGCTGTCGGCGCGCGGGCTGGCCCTTCACACCGGCGACGCCGAAGGCGAGGAATTCCCCGAGTTTATTGAATTCTGGCTGGAGGCCCCTGCCCCCGGACAGCGCCACATGGTCGTGCATGCGCTAATGGATTCGCCCTCGGCCGCAGGCGCCTACCGCTTCACCATCACCCCCGGCGCCGCCTGCGTGATGGAGGTCGAAGCAACGCTGTTCCCACGCGAAGAGCTGACCCATGCAGGGATCGCGCCGCTGACCTCGATGTTCCTGTTTGATCGCACCAACCGCAACCGGTTCGACGATTTCCGCCCCGCCGTACACGACAGCGACGGGCTTTTGATCGAGAATGGCAACGGCGAAACCCTGTGGCGACCACTGGCCAATCCGGCGCAGCTGCAGGTGTCCTCCTTTGTAGACGAGAACCCCCGAGGTTTCGGGTTGATGCAGCGCAGCCGCAACCTGTCGGACTTCGCCGATCTTGAGGCGCATTATCAGGACCGGCCCAGCCTCTGGGTCGAACCCAAGGGCGTTTGGGGCAAGGGCGCCGTCACGCTGGTAGAGATCCCGGCGGACAAGGAAATCTACGACAATATCGTAGCCTATTGGCGCCCGCGCACGCCCTATCCGGCCGGAGCCGAGGTGCGGCTTGATTACCGCCTGACCTGGGGCACCGGCCCCAATGGTACGCTGGCGCAGGTAGTGGACACCGCCGCGGGCGCACGTGTCTTTGGCGATCCGGGGCGGATCATGACCGTGGACTTCGAAGATCATCCGCTTTTGGCAGGCGATCCCGAAAACTTCGACGTCGTGCTTTCCTCGCCGCATGTCGAGCTCAGCACCGGGGTCCTGCAGCGCAATCCGGCCACCGGTGGCCTGCGGCTCGCCTTCAGCTTTGAACCCGGTGACCGCTCCCTTGTGGAGTTACGGGCGGCGCTGCGCCGGGACGGGCAGCCTGCCACCGAAGTCTGGCTTTACAGGTGGACCGCATGAAAGATCTGATCTCCGCCCCCTCTGCGGCGAAGATGCTGCCGCCCGAACAGCCCATGGCGATGCCAGAGCAGAACTTTGGCGCCGCTTTCCGCGACATGAGCGCCCCCGGCACTGCGCCGCAGATGCGCGTGGCGCTCTGGCGGGTCATTGCCTTTTCCCCGGCGATGGTTGCAACCGCCTTGCTGACCTTCGTGATGCAAGGCTGGTTTGCCGATGGCGGCTTCATGATGATCGAGGTTCTGCTTCTGGCGCTCATTGCCTTCAATTTCTTCTGGATCTGCTTTTCGGTCTCCACCGTGCTCTTGGGCCTGTTCAGCCTGTGGCAGCGCAGGCAAGAGGCCGAGCGCCGGGTTCCGACCGGTCCCATCGCACCCGACACGCCGCCGCTTACCGTTGCTGTGCTGGTGCCCGTCCACAACGAAGATCCGGCCGCCGTGTTCGGCAACGCCCGCACTATGCTGGAGGATCTGCATGCCTGGGGCGGTGCGCATGATTACGCCATGTTCATCCTGTCCGACACACGGGATGACCGGATCGCGGCGCAGGAACTGGCGGGCGTAGCGGCGCTGCGCGCCGCGCTGCCGCCCGGTATCCGGCTCTACTATCGCCGCCGCGAGGACAACACCGGGCGCAAGGCGGGCAATATCGCGGATTGGGTGCGCCGCTGGGGTGGCGGCTATGACGCCATGCTGGTGCTGGATGCCGACAGTCTGATGACTGGCCGGGCGATTGCCCAACTGGCCGATGCGCTGCGCCGAGATCCGGCAGCCGGACTGATCCAGAGCTTCCCACAGCTGATCGGCGCCAGATCCGTCTTTGGCCGCATGCAGCAGTTTGCCAACGGGGTCTATGGCCTTGCCATGGCCGAAGGGCTGGCACGCTGGGTCGGCGCCGAGGGTAACTACTGGGGCCATAACGCCATCCTGCGCACCCGCGCCTTTGCCGCCTGCGCCGGACTGCCCGAGCTGCAACAGACATTCGGCGGCAAGACCCTGATCATGAGCCATGATTTCGTCGAGGCAGGTCTGTTACGCCGGGCCGGCTGGGGCGTGCATTTCCTGCCCCGTATCCAAGGTTCCTATGAAGAGACGCCGCCGACCCTGATCGATCACATCCTGCGCGACCGGCGCTGGTGCCAGGGCAATCTGCAGCACCTGAAACTGCTGAGCGCGCAGGGTTTCTGCGCGATTTCACGGTTCCATCTCTTGCATGGGGCGATCGGGTACCTGATGGCGCCGATCTGGTTTGCGCTTCTGGTGATATGGGCGCTGATCGGAGAAGACGGGGAAACCTCGGCGCTGCAGTATTTCAGCCCCACCGACCCGCTGCGCCCCTCCTGGCCGGATATGTCAGAGCCGCGCCATGTCGCCGTGATTCTGGTGATCTATGCGATGCTGCTGGCGCCAAAACTTCTGGCCCTTGCCGCGCTGCCCCTGACTGGCGCGCGGCTATCGGATTATGGCGGAGGGCGGCAGTTCGCGCTCTCCGTGACATCCGAAATCCTGCTGGCAATCCTTTATGCGCCGATCCTGATGGTGCAGCAGATGATCGCCGTCCTGCGTAGCGCCCTGCGCCTGCAACGGGGCTGGGCGCCGCAGGCGCGGGATGGCGGGCGCTATGGGCTGAAGACCATGCTGATCTGTCATGCACTCGAATTCACCAGCGGTCTTGCGCTCAGCGCCGGGATCCTGGCCGGGATGGTTTCCGTCTGGCTGGCGCCAATTGCCTTGTCGCTGCTACTGGTGCTGCCGCTGTCGGCCCTGTCGGGGATGCGTCCCGCGCTTCGACTCAGGTTCTGGATGGGCACGCGCGAGGTTTTTGCCGAACCCCGTATCGCCCGAACCGCCCGGACCTATCGCAAGGCGGTTGAACGCGTCTTTGCCGGGGCACCTGACCACCGTTCAGCGGCGGAATAGTAGAACCGCGTGCCCCGGGCGTCAGTCCGGGGTCCGCTCAAACCACTCGACGACTCGCGCGGGCCAAGAGCCCGGAATGCGGTGCCCCCCCGGACCGAGCGTCAGTTCAATATCGCCCCCGGGTTGGCAATCCCAGCGGCGGTGCAGCTCCAGTCCGGTAACCCACAAATAATCGGGCGCGTCATCGGCGCAGCCGTTCACCTGCCGCCACAGGGCCAGCCCGGCAAAGATATCATCCTGTTCGCGCGTGCTGCTGCCCAGAATGCGCCCCTCCAGTGGCACGACCTTGTCGGCCCAACCGTGGGTGTGCAGCAACCGCACCGGACCGGCGCAGGTCTCGGGCCGTGGTCGCCAGAATCCCCCCGCCACCGGAGCGAAGGCAGCAAAATCCCCGGGATGGGCGCAGGCGAGGTAGTTCACCATAAAGGCCCCGGCGGAAAACCCAGCAAGAACAACCCTCTGCCGGTCGATGCCGAACCGCGACTCCGCATCGCCAAGGACCTGTTGCAGGAACTGCGCCTCATCCCGTCCCTCGGCCCCGGGCAGGAAGTTCCACGACCTCTTGCCATTCCAGCGCGGCAAGGCGGTCGGCGCGATCAGCGCATAGCCCCGGTCCTGCAACTTTTGAACCAAGGCGCGGTTGCGCAGCACCCCGGCGCCCGAACCGCCATAGCCGTGCAGAAACACCACCGCCGGAGTGCCTTTTGCTTCCGCACTGGCCGAGGCGCCCGGATCGGGTGTGGCGATGTGGTAGTCACCGGACGGCAGATCGCAAGCTTCTGCTGCAGCGCCGCAGCCTGCCAGCGCAGAGCCCGAGCAGAGTGCCGTCACGAACAACGAAAGAAGAATTCCTCCGGCCCGGCGCCGGAACAGGCTGCGCCAGTGGCGCACGGGGCCTAGCCCTGCCACCGCGCCACCGGCAGGTTGCCCGCGATCCATCCCGGTCCGGCACCAGAGCCGAGCATACCTTCGGGCACATCCATGATCTGTGAAAACCCTGCCTCTGCCATGCGCCGCACCATCCGGGCCGAACGCACACCGCGGGCGCAGATCAGCGCCACCGGCGCGGCGCGGTTCCCCCCCAATGCGCGGGACAGCGCCTCAGTAAAATCGTCACGACGCATGTCAATCTGGACGCTGCCGACCGGAACGCCGGTACTGCGCCATTCCCGGGGTGTGCGGATGTCGACCAGAGTGATCGACCCCGCTCCGGCAGCGGAAAACGCCTCGGCCACGGACAGGCGCGGACGGTCGTGATCCGGCGCGGGCCGATAGCGCCAGGCCACCGCGCCGACCGCCGCAGCGCCCAGAAGGATGCCCGCAGAGGACAACAGCTTGCGCCGCGACATAGTGACCGGCCGCCCGCTGGCCTCCTGCGTCTCCGCACTGATTGGGTCTTGCATCTGCGTCTCTCCAATATCCGGGGAAACACGCCCCGCAGCGCCGTGTTTCAGGCGGGTGTCATCCCTTTGGACACCGTTCTAGCAGCATTTGTATTCCCGATCAGCACAGAGGGCGAATTTTGGCCATTCAAAATCTTGTCAACTGCGCCCCCCAGCCCCAAGTAGTGGCGCAATGTCCAACAATTCCAGCGTCATTTGCCCGATCTTCCTCAGAACCGGGCCTGCGGGGCTGGCACAGAAGCGAAAAATTGCTTAGGCAAAGTCAAAATTCGCCTAGCCCTACCAGGAGATCTGCACGTGTCCCTGTTTTTGATTGCGGCCCTGCCTTTTCTAGGAGCGGTCTTTCCCGCTCTGCTGATCCGGGCGGGGCGTAACGCCTCCGCTTCGGCGGCTGGTCTGACCACCTTCCTGGCCCTAACCGGCCTTCTGCTGCATGCCCCCGCTGTATTTCGCGGAGAGGTCATCACAGCCACATTCGACTGGCTGCCCGGTCTGGGGCTCAATGCGAATTTCTTTCTGGATGGGCTTGGGTTTCTCTTTGCTACGCTGATCCTTGGGATCGGAATGCTGATCATCCTCTACGCGCGGTTTTACCTTTCACGCGAAGATCCCATGGGACAGTTCTACACCTACCTGTTGCTGTTCCAGGGTGCGATGGTCGGCATCGTCCTCTCAGATAACATCTTGTTGTTGCTGGTGTTCTGGGAGCTGACCTCGCTGTCCTCCTTCCTGCTCATCGGATACTGGAAACACCTTCCCGAAGGCCGTCAGGGCGCGCGCATGGCGCTGACAGTGACCGGCTCCGGTGGCCTAGCGATGATCGGGGGCATGCTGATCCTCGGCAATATCGTCGGTTCTTATGATCTGAGCGTGATCTTGGAGAACAAGGACCTTATCCAGGCGTCGCCGCTCTACCTGCCCGCGCTGATCCTGATCCTGCTGGGCTGTTTCACCAAATCGGCACAGTTCCCGTTCCATTTCTGGCTGCCCCACGCCATGGCGGCGCCTACGCCGGTTTCAGCCTATCTGCACTCCGCCACCATGGTGAAAGCAGGCCTGTTCCTGATGGCGCGGATGTGGCCGGTTCTGGCCGGCACCCCGGAGTGGTTCTACATCGTGGCGACCACCGGCCTTGTGACCATGCTCATCGGTGCCGTAATTGCCCTGTTCAAGGATGATCTCAAAGGTCTGCTGGCATTCTCCACCGTCAGCCATCTGGGCCTGATCACCATGCTTCTGGGGTTTGGCACCAAGATCGCAGCGGTTGGCGCAGTATTCCACATCATCAACCACGCCACCTTCAAGGCGGCGTTGTTCATGTCGGCCGGAATCGTCGATCACGAGGCGCACACCCGTGACATCAAACGTTTGGGCGGTCTGCGCCACCTGATGCCGGTGACCTTTACCATCGCCTTTGTCGCGGCCCTGTCGATGGCGGGTATCCCGCCCTTCAACGGCTTCCTGTCCAAGGAGATGATGCTGGAGGAAACCGTACACACGGTCTGGGCCGGATCGCACTATCTGGTGCCGGGCCTTGCGCTGATCGCGGCGCTGTTCTCGGCAGCCTATTCCTTCCGCTTCATCGTTCATGTCTTCTTTGGCCCCAAGCGGGACGACTATCCCGCGCATCCCCATGATCCGGGTGCGGGCATGTGGCTGGCCCCGGCCTTCCTGATCACGCTGGTGGTGCTGATCGGCCTGTTCTCGGCCAAGATCGCCGGGCCACTGGTGGCCGTGGCCGCTGGCGCCGTGATTGGCGGAGAAGAGCTGCCCTATTACTCGCTGAAACTCTGGCATGGTTTGACGCCCGCCCTTTACATGTCGCTGGTGGCTGTGGGCGGCGGTGCGCTGCTGCTCGCGCTGCACAAGCCCCTGATGCGCGCCTGGAACGCCGCCCCCCGCCCCGAGGCCAAGGATATCTTTGATGCCCTGATGGCGGTGCTGGCGCGTCTGGCCAAGGCGGTGACCGACGGGCTGCACAATGGCTCGATCACCCGCTATGGCGCGGTGATGATCAGCTTTACCGTGGCGATCAGCTGGTATGCCTATTCCACCGGCACCACTGGCCCGGCAACCCGCAGCCTGCAGGAAATCGGCGCGATCCCGGCACTCGGGTGGCTCAGCCTGGTTCTCGCAACGCTGCTGATCGTCGCGCGTCACCGCAACCGCCTGCTGGCACTGGTCCTGATCGGCGTCGTGGGTCTGGTGGTCTCCATGTCGTTCAACTACCTGTCGGCCCCCGATCTGGCGCTGACCCAGCTTTCGGTCGAGGTTGTGACCATCGTGCTGATGCTGCTGGCGCTGAACTTCATGCCCAAGGAAACCCCGGTCGAGACCCCGGCGCTGGTCCGGCTGCGTGATGGTGCCATCGCCGTTGTGGCCGGTCTTGGCGCAGGCGGGCTGATCTATGCGCTGATGACGCGCGATTTCGCGGCGCCCAGCATTTCCGAATTCCACCTCGCCAACTCTTACAAGGGCGGCGGCGGCACCAATGTGGTGAACGTTATTCTGGTGGATTTCCGGGGCTTTGATACCTTTGGCGAGATTATCGTTCTCGGCATCGCGGCACTGGTCATCTATGCCCTGACCGAGGCGGTTCTGGGCACCCGCGTGCGGGCCTATCTGCTGAACCGAAAACCGGATCTGCCGCAGGCAGGCGATGCCCACCCGATGATGATGGTGGTCGCGACCCGCGTGATGATGCCGCTGGCGTTGATGGTGGCGGCCTATATCTTCTTCCGGGGTCACAACCTGCCGGGCGGCGGCTTTATCGCCGGTCTGATCGCGGCCATTGCTGTCATCATGCAATACATGGCCTCGGGCTTTGCCTGGACCTCTGAACGGCAGCGGTTCTACTACCACGGCATCATCGGCTCCGGCGTGCTGATCGCCGCCGCCACCGGTATCGGCGCCTGGTTCAACGACATGCCGTTCCTGACCTCGGCCTTTGGCTATATCCACTGGCCGCCGCTGAAGGAGTTCGAATGGGCCACCGCGGCGCTGTTCGACCTCGGCGTCTTCCTTGCGGTTGTCGGCGCGGTGCTGCTCGCGCTCGAAAGCCTCTCCCGCTTTGCCTGGCAGCCGGGGATTTCCTCGGAATACGCCATGGACATCAACCCGGCCCGCGATGACGAGCCCAAGAACGAAAACGAGGTCTGAGCATGGAACTTCTGGTTGCTTCGGCTGTTGGTATCCTGACCGCCGCAGGGATCTACCTGATCCTGCGCAAACGCACCTTTCCGGTGATCCTGGGCCTGTCGCTGGTATCCTATGCGGTGAACGTCTTCCTGTTCGCCACTGGGCGCCTGATGGTCAACGCGCCGCCCATCCTCAACAAATACGAGGAAGTCGCCTACACGGATCCGCTGCCGCAGGCGCTGGTTCTGACGGCGATCGTGATCTCTTTCGGGATGACGGCGGTTGTGGTGATGATCGCGCTGGGGGCGTTCCTGTCCTCGCGCGATGACCGCATCGACATGACCAGCAATACGCAGACGGGAGAGGACGCATGAACCATCTTCTGATTGCCCCCATCGTTCTGCCTGCGATTGTTGCCCCCTTCATCATCATGGTGGTGCGCTATCATCTGGATCTGCAACGCATCTTCTCGATTGCCAGCACGGTTGCGATTGCCCTGATCACCCTGGTTCTGGCCAGCCAGGCCGCCGATGGCACGGTACAGGTCTATGAGCTCGGCGACTGGCCTGCGCCCTTTGGCATCGTGCTGGTGCTGGACCGGCTGTCGGCGATGATGATCGTCCTGACGGCGGTGCTGGCGCTGGCGGTGGTGCTATATGCCATCGGAACCGGCTGGGACGCGCGCGGCGCCAACTTCCATGCGCTGTTCCAGTTCCAGCTGATGGGCATCATCGGTGCCTTCCTGACCGGCGACGCCTTCAACCTCTTCGTTTTCTTCGAGGTCCTACTGATCGCCTCTTATGGTCTGATGATCCACGCAGGCGGCGCCACAAGGTTCCAGGCCGGTGTGCAATATGTCGTCTACAACCTGCTGGGTTCCACCCTGTTCCTGTTTGCTCTTGGCACGCTCTATTCCGTGACTGGCACGCTCAACATGGCCGATCTGGCGGTGCGGGTGGCCGAGCTTCCGGCCGAGGACACTGCCCTGTTGCGGGTCGGCGCGATCATGCTCTTGTTGGTCTTTGCCATCAAAGCCGCGGTGCTGCCGCTGCATTTCTGGCTGCCAGCCTCTTATGCCAACGCGCCTTTGCCGGTGGCGGCCCTGTTTGCGATCATGACCAAGGTCGGCGCCTATGCCATCCTGCGTATGTACACGCTGGTCTTTGGCCCCGAGGCCGAGATCACCGCGGGTCTGGCCGGCGACTGGCTGCTGCCCGCGGCGCTGCTGACGCTTGCCGTGGGGGCCATCGGTGTTCTTGGCGCGCGTGAGATCGGGCGGCTTGTCGCCTTTGGCGCCATCACCTCGATGGGAACCCTGCTGACGGCGGTGGCGCTTTTCACCCCGGATTCTGTAGGCGCTGCGCTTTACTACACTGTGCATTCGACGCTTGCGACCGCCTTCCTGTTCCTGGTCGCCGACATGGTGATGGAACGCCAGGGCGGCGAGATCGCCCCGAAACCGGTGATGAAGCAAAGCGGGCTGATCGCGGCGCTGTTCTTTGGTGGATCCATCGCCATGGCGGGCATGCCGCCTCTGTCCGGCTTCCTGGGCAAGCTCTTGGTGATGGATGCTGCGCGTGGGCATGATCTGGTCTGGTGGATCTGGGGCGTCATTCTGGTGTCGTCGCTGGTTACCATCATCGGTCTGGCGCGGGCGGGCAGCCTGATCTTCTGGAAAAGCCACGGACTTGCACCGCAAGAGGATGCTGAAAGCGAAGTGGAAGCAGATGACCCAGAGGAGGCGCCGGTGCAGGCGCAACGCGGCTCGTCCCTGCCTTTCGTGGCCAGCTTCGGTCTTCTGGCCGGGCTAATTCTGCTGACCGTCTTTGCAGGTCCGATGATGGACTACGCCGAGGCCACCTCCGCGCAACTCTTTGCGCCAGATGCCTATATTGACACCGTCCTGGGGAGGACCGGGGAATGAAACTGACGCATCGACTTCTGCCGCACCCGGTGCTGACGCTGCTGCTGACCCTCACCTGGGTTCTCATCGTCAACAGCTTCACGCTGAACTCGCTGGTCTTCGGCTTTCTGCTGGGCCTGCTGATCCCCTTCCTGACCCAGCCGTTCTGGCCGCAGCAACTGCGCATGAAACACCCGGTCAAGATCGCGGCCTATATCCTGATCGTGATCTGGGACATCGTTGTTGCCAATATCACCGTGGCGCGGATCGTGGTGTTCAAATCCAACGCAAAGCGGCAGCCCAACTGGGTGACCGTGCCGCTGGAGCTGCGCACCCCCGAGGCGATCACCGTGCTGGCCGGCACCATCACCATGACGCCGGGCACCGTCACTGCAGACGTTTCCGCCGAAGGTCACGCCCTGCTGGTGCATTGCCTTGATTGCGACGACCCTGATGCGGTTCGGGACGAAATCAAAGAGCGCTACGAGCGCCGCCTGATGGAGATTTTCGAATGATTGAAACTGCGGCTCTTTTTGCTTTTGTCTGCTTTGCGCTGGCGCTGTTGATGAACCTCTGGAAGGTGATGTTCGCCGCCGCCATGGCCGATCGGATTCTGGCGCTTGATACCATGTTCATCAACGCCATCGCGCTGATGGTTCTTTATGGGCTGGCGCTCGGAACCGAGATCTTTTTCGAAGCGGCGATGATCATCGCCATGCTTGGTTTCGTTTCAACCGTGGCCTACGCGCGCTTTATCCTGCGCGGCAACATCATCGAGTGAGGCTCTTATGGATATGATACTCGACGTTCTGATTGCAGGCTTTCTGGTCATGGCCGGTGTGTTCGGCTTTGTCGGCTCATACGGCCTGTTGAAACTCAATGACCCGATGTCGCGGCTGCACGCTCCGACCAAGGCGACGACTCTGGGCGTGGGCGGGGTTCTTCTTGCCTCGATGGTGCACGCGATCGCCTTTGAAGGGCGCTTGTCGCTACACGAATTGATGATCACGCTGTTTCTGTTCTTGACCGCCCCGGTGACCGCGCATTTCATCGCCAAGGTGCACATTCACCGTCGCGAAGAAACAGGCACTCTGCCTTCGGCTGGACCAGATGCGATCTGGGCCACCCACAACACCCCGCCGGAAGAGGCCGAAAGCACAGATCAGCCGCAATAGCCCCACCCCGGGCCATTGGCCCACGGCCCCAGAAACAGAAAGTGAGCCACCGAAATGGATACCTCCCGCCTGCCCCAAACCAAAGATGTGGTTTTGATCGGAGGCGGGCATGCCCATGCGCTGGTGCTGCTGAAATGGGGGATGCGCCCGCTGCCCGGCGCGCGGCTGACGCTGATCAACCCCGGCCCAACCGCGCCCTATTCGGGGATGTTGCCCGGCTTTGTCGCCGGTCACTACGCGCGGGGCGATCTTGATATCGATCTGGTCCGGCTGGCGCGCTTTGCCGGAGCGCGGCTGGTGCAGGGCGCGGCGGAGGGACTTGATCCCGAAACCCGCAATGTCCGGGTGCCGGGGCGACCTGACATCGCTTATGACGTGGCCTCGGTCGATGTGGGGATTACCTCTGACATGCCAAACCTGCCCGGGTTTGCAGAACATGGCATCCCGGCGAAGCCGCTTGGTAGTTTTGCCCGCCGCTGGGACGCGTTCCGCGGCGGCGATGGCCCTGCCCGCATCGCGGTGATCGGCGGCGGCGTGGCCGGAGCCGAGCTGGTTCTGGCGATGGCTCATGCCCTGCGCAGCCGGGGCCGCCTGGAACAAGCCACCCTGATCGACAGCGGCCCGGTTCTGGGCACCGCCAGCGCCGGGATCCGCGAGCGGCTGCGCCGCGCCTTTTCCGAGCAAGGCGTCACCGTCGTTGAAAACACCGCCGTCAATCGCATCCATTCCAGCCATATCGAACTCGAAGGCGGGCGCGAGGTTCTCTCGGACTTCACCACCGGCGCCGCTGGGGCACGCCCGCATGACTGGCTGGCCAACACCGGGCTTGAGGTACAGGACGGTTTCCTCACCGTTTCGGACAGCCTGCAAACCTCGGACCCGCAGGTCTTTGCCGCCGGGGATTGCGCGCATCTGGCCTATGCCCCGCGCCCCAAGGCCGGCGTCTACGCAGTGCGACAGGCCCCGATTCTGCTGCACAACTTGCGCGCCGCCATCACCGGCGATCCGATGCGCCACTACCGGCCGCAGAAGGATTACCTGAAATTAATTTCCATGGGCGCCAAGGAAGCGCTGGGAGAAAGGTTCGGCACCCAATTCTCCGGCCCAATGATCTGGCGCTGGAAGGACCGGATCGATCAGAACTTCATGGAGCAATTCCGCAGCCTGCCCGAAATGGAGGTTCCAGACCTGCCGCCCGAACATACGCTGGACCTGCCTGCAGTGCTGGGCGACAAACCCATGTGCGGCGGCTGCGGCGCCAAGGCCGGGCGCGCCGCCTTGAATGCGGCAGGCGTGTCGCGCGTGGCGAGCCTGCGTGAGGATGTCACCGCCCTGCCCGGCGATGATGCGGCTCTTCTGACCATGGGCGACGTGCGGCAGGTGATCAGCACTGATCATCTGCGCGCCTTCACCCTTGATCCCTTCGTGATGGCCCGTATCGCGGCGGTGCACGCGCTTGGCGATATCTGGGCCATGGGCGCCGCCCCGCAGGCCGCCACCGCCAACCTGATCCTGCCGCGTCTGGCGCCTGCCCTGCAGCAACGGACCCTGAGTGAAATCATGACCGCCGCGCGCAGCGTGATGGAGGATGCAGGCGCCGAGATCATCGGCGGTCATACTTCGCTGGGGGATGAGCTGACTGTGGGGTTCACCGTCACAGGGCTTTGCAGCCAGGATCCTGTGACCCTTGCCGGGGCGCAGCCGGGCGACGCACTGGTCCTGACCAAACCGCTCGGCTCTGGCGTGATCATGGCCGCCGAAATGGCAGGCAAGGCCGAAGGCGCCTGGGTTACCGCTGCGCTTGAACAGATGGCACAGCCGCAAGCCGCAGCCTCCCGCATTCTGGCACCCGAAGCCCACGCGATGACCGACGTCACCGGCTTTGGTCTGGCCGGGCATCTCCTTGGCATCTGCGAGGCTTCAGGCGTCAGTGGAGAGATTGATTTTGCCGCCGTGCCGCTGATGGAGGGCGCCGCGCAGCTGGCCGACAGCGGCATCCGCTCCTCGCTTTTCCCGGAAAACGCTGCGTTGCTGCCGGAATGGCGCACCAATGGCGCGCAGGATCTGCTGTTCGACCCGCAGACCGCTGGCGGCCTGCTCGCGGCCCTACCGCAGGACAAGGCCGAAGGGGTGCTGCAGCAGCTGAAAGAGGCAGGTTACCCGGCGGCGATCATCGGGAAGGTTACCCAAGGCGCAGGGCAAATTGTTTTGACTTAAAAACCCTTTGCGGCCAGACCTTCAAGCGTGTCGCAGATGGTTGTGGCGGCAGATTGCAGCGTCTGATCGTCCAGATCCTTCAGTTGTACTTCTGCCACGGCATCAGCGCCGATGTTGCGGCGTGAACTGCGGTAGGCCGGATCGTAATGCTGTTCCATCAGGGCCCGTGCCAGGCCTGCCATATCGCCCTCTTCGATCAGGGACAGCCAGCCATCCACCACCGCATTCGAGCGACGCGCACGAAGCCGCTCCAGCATTTCGGACAGTGTATCCGCATCTGGCAGACCGTCGCTGTAGGTCCGCAGCAGGTAGCGGCAGCGTTCTTCGACCGAGGCGCTGACCTCGATCCGTGGCGCCTGTTTCATCAGGCTCCAGAGGCTGGGGGGAATGATCCGGTCTCCAACCTTGCTCGATTCCGCCTCGACAAGCACAGGGCGGCTGGGGTCCAGACGGCTCAGCGCACCCGCAAGCGCAGATTCAAAGGCCTTCTGGCCGGGCTGGTCCTCCGGCATGCCCCCCAAAAGCGAGCCGCGGTGATTGGCCAGCCCTTCCAGATCCAGAACCTGCGCGCCCAGTTCTGCCACATGCTTCAGAAGGTCGGTCTTCGCCGTGCCGGTATAGCCATCCAGCAATACAAGCCGGTAAGGCAGATCATCCTCATACAACATCTGATGCACCAGCCTGCGGTAGGATTGGTAGCCGCCTGAGATCATCTCGGCCCGCCAGCCGATCTGCTGCAAGAGATAGGTGAAACTGCCGGAGCGCTGCCCACCGCGCCAGCAATAGACCAGCGGCCGCCAGCCGCCTTCGTATTGGCTCAGCGTCTCTTCGATGTGCCGCGCGGCATTGCGGAACACCATGGCCGCGCCCAGCTTGCGCGCCAAAAAGGGGCTTTCTTGCACATAGATCGTACCAACCTCGGCCCGTTCTTCATTGTTCAGGACCGGCAGGTTGATGGCACCGGGGACGTGATCCTCTGCAAATTCGGCCGGGCTACGCACATCAATGATGGTGTCATAGCCATGATCGTACATATCCTGAAGGGAAGAAAAACTTTTTACCATGAAACAGGGTCTAGCCCGCTGCATCCACAAGGGAAAGCGGGTTTTACGGGCCAGGCCGCCGATTGACCGGCTGCGACACGGTATATGGTGGCCATTTACCCACTATTCTGGTTTATCTGTGCATCACAGTCGGACGAGACAGCAACAGCCGGAACAGGGTTTATGGACGCACAAGATGAGGATGATCACGCGTTGGATCTGCATCAGTTTCCCGGTCACCTGATCCGCCGCTTGCATCAGATTTCAGTGGCCCAGTTCACCGAAAAGGTCGCCGCCCACGATATTGACCTCACCCCTGTTCAATACGCCGCGCTGAAAGCCATTGATGCCAACCCTGGCATTGATCAGGCCTCTGTTGCGGGGCTTATTGCCTATGACCGGGCGACACTGGGCAAAGTGATCGACCGGCTGGAAGCGAAAAAGCTGATCGACCGCACCGTCAGCCCGCGGGATCGCCGCGCGCGACAGCTGACCCTGACCGAAACTGGCAAAGAGGTTCTGGCCCGGGCGCACCCCCTTGTACGCGAGGTGCAAGGCGAGATCCTGACCGGCCTCAGCCCTGAAGAGCAGGAACAATTCATGACGCTGCTGCAAAAGGCGACAGCCGCTGGCAACGAACGCAGCCGCGCCCCCCTGCGCAGACCGCCCCGGCAAACCTAGCGCGTATAGCCTAAAAGGCATTCGCGTGGAGGCTTATGCTTCGGCCGCGCGTTTCGCCAGCCCCCGAACACATCTGTAAAAAGCAAAACGACCAGTTTTCAGAACGCGGGGCACGAAACGCGCCACCCGACTGAAAACCGGTCGTTTTTGCCTAAATCGCTTCCGCTCTTAGGCCGCTTTCAGCGCCTGGGACTCGGTGGCTCCGAAGAACTCCGAATGCAGCAGTGCAATGGCTGCGTCCTTGTCCTCGCGCTGCAGGATGAACTGGGTGTCCACATTGCGTGGCCCCTGCGTTGCACCGCGCGGCAGAATATCCTTCTTCTCAAGGGCATTCATCCCCCGGGCCAGCACGTGCAGGCCACTCAGATCGCGTCCCACGACGGAGATCAGCGACAGCTTTTCGCTGTTGACCTCGGCCTGCGGGAAGCGGGCCAACAGATCGGCCTCGACCCGGCGCATCGATTTCAGCGAGGCGTCCAGATAGTGGGTCACCGTATTGGCATTGGTCACCTTCGACACGATCCGCACGTTGTGGCGGGTCAGGATGTCCAGCACCGCAGCGTCATAGCCTTTGACGCCGACCATGTCCTGTTCGAACAGCTCCAGCGCAATGATATCAAGGCCGGTGACGATTTCGGCCGCTGCCTTGGGCGCGGGTTGATCGTCGATAACCGTGCCCGGATCATTGGGCTCAAAGCAGTTGGTGACGCGCAGCGGCACACCGGACTGACGCAGGGTCTTTGCCGCCGAGGGGTGGATCGCCTCCATGCCGAGGTTTGCCATCTGGTCCGCCACGTCATAGTTGGTGTGGCCCAGTTTGCGGGCGTTCTCGGCACCGACCAGTTTGGGATCGGCAGAGGACAGGTGGAATTCCTTGTGAATGATCGCCTCACGCGCGCCGGTCTGTGCTGCCAACTGCGAGAAGGTCACCTCGGAATAGCCCCGGTCGAATTCCCGCATCAGGCCTTCGGCGCATTGCGCGTAGCCGGTGACGATGGGCATTTCCTGCGCCGGGTCGACCCCTTCCAGAGCCGTTTCAATCCGCTGTTCCAGCGACATATCCGCATCGCCGCGCCAGCCGGACAGATCCACCAGACGCGCGTTGACGCCCGCCCGCTGCAACATCAGCACGGCAACCAGCGCCGAATGCGCCTCGCCGAGACCAGAGAGCAGCTCGCGGATCTGCAGCAGATGCGTGTTGAGGCGGAAATGGCCGTAGGAGCACAGACGCTGCAGGTCGATCAGGCAATTGCGGGCGCCTTCGATACGTTCCTGCACAAAGGCGGTCGCCTGGGCAACATCGCCGGCATTGTCCAGAACCGCCTCATGCGCGGCGATCATCGCGGCCGACACCTCGTTCAGGGCATCGAACCAGCCGTGGTCATCCTCGGCATTGGCAAAGCGGGCATAAACACCAGGGGCACCGGTCTTCTTGTGCTCCAGCAGCAGGTTGGTGATGCCACCAAAGGCGGACACAACGAAAATACGCCCGTATTCGGGCTCATCGTTCTTGATGAACAGCGTATCCCGTAGCTCGTTCAGGCGGGACATGGATGTCCCGCCGATCTTTTCTACAGTATGGGTCATGGCTTAAGCCTCGACGGTTTCTGGCGCCGCGTAGGATCCGTCTTCCCGGTGTACTTCGGTTCCCGTAACGGGCGGATTGAAGCAGCAGGCCATCACGAGCTGTTCGTCAGCTTTCAGCACGTGGCGGTCGTGTTTGTCGAGCGCATACATCACGCCGGGACGGATGTGATGCGTCTCGCCGGTCGCCAGGTCGGTGATCGACCCGGTGCCCTGCATGCAATAGACGCTCTCAAAGTGGTTCTTGTATTCGAACGTATGTTCCGAGCCTGCCTCGAGGAAGGTGATGTGGAAGGAAAAGCCCATCCCATCATCGGCCAGAAGCATACGGACGCTGGTCCACTCCGCATCGCTGACCACGCGGTCGCGGTCTTTTTCAAGGATATCGTTATAGTCACGGACAATCATTGTCTTACTCCGCTGCAACTTTGGTTGTTCCGATCACGTCCCGCGCGGCATCCTTGAGAATGCTGAGGCCAGCTTCGAGCTGGGCGGCGGGCGTGGTCAGGGGGGCGAGGATCTTGACGACCTCATCATTAGGGCCGGAGGTTTCGACAATCAGGCCATTCTGGAACGCACGGGCGCAGATATCCCCAGCCAGTTCACCAGATCCGACATCGACACCGCGCATCATGCTGCGACCCTTTAGCCGCGAGCCGGGCACCATGTCGGCGATTTCCTGCAGGGCCTTTTCGACGATCTTCGCCCGGCGGGCGATGTCATCCTGAAAGGCGCTGTCCGACCAGAATTTCTCGATCGCGACGCGGGCCGTGACAAAGGCATGGGTGTTGCCGCGGAAGGTGCCGTTGTGTTCGGCCGGGCCCATCACATCATGCTCGGGCTTCACCAAAACCAGCGCCATCGGCAGGCCAAAGCCCGAAACCGATTTCGCCATGGTGACGATGTCGGGGTCGATGCCGAACTCTTCGAACGAGAAGAAGGTCCCGGTGCGGCCGCAACCGGCCTGAATATCGTCGATGATCAGCAGAGCGCCTGCTTCCTTTGCCAGACGGGCAATGCGCTGCACCCATTCGGCGCGCGCGGCGTTCAGGCCGCCCTCGCCCTGCACGGTCTCCAGCAGGATCGCAGCAGGTGCGTCCAGACCCGAAGACGGATCGTTCAGCATCGCCTCAAGGTAATCGGCGGTATCGGTGCCCTGCCCCATGTAGCCGTCAAACGGCAGACGGGTCACGTTATTGAGGGGCAGTCCGGCGCCGCCGCGGTGATAGCCGTTGCCGGTGGCGGCCAGCGCACCCTGCGTCACACCGTGGAACCCATTGGTGAAGGCCACGATATTGCTGCGTCCGGTCACCTTGCGGGCAATTTTCATCGCCGCTTCGACCGCGTTGGCACCGGTGGGACCGGTGAACATCACCTTGTGGTCCATGTTACGCGGACGCAGGATGACGTTCTCGAAGGTCTCGAGGAAATCGGCCTTGGTATCGGTGTGCATGTCCAGACCATGGGCGATGCCATCGGCCTGCAGATGCGCGATCAGCGCCTCTTTCATGTCCGGGTCGTTGTGCCCGTAGTTGAGCGACGAGCAGCCGGCCAGAAAATCGATATATGTTTGACCGTCGCGGGCAGTCATTTCAGAGCCCTGCGCGGAGGTAAAGACGGTATCAAAGCCGCGGCAATAGCTGCGCGCCTCGGATTCCCGACGTTTGAATACAGTTGTGGTGGAGGTGTTCGTAGACATACGACCTCTTTTGGGTGGGAGAAGAGTTGAAAGTGAAAACCGACGTCTGCGCGGCTCAAGCAGCCAGCTGAGCGCGCTCGTCCAGGGGGATGGTCACCAGGTTTTCCGTTTTGTGGCGATCCTGGAAATGCAGCGCCTGCGTGTAGTAGGGCTGAATATCCAGACCGCTGTCCTGAAGCTTGGCGAACTTGCGGAACAACGCCCAGGAGGCGTCATTGTCGGCGGTAATCGTGGTCTGCAGGCGGGTGACGCCTTCGCAGGCTTCACGCTGCATGATCGATTGCAGCATCAGCGCGCCCAGACCGCGACCGCGCGCCTTTTCGGACACGGCAACCTGCCAGACAAACAGCGTTTCGGGATCATTGGGCATGACGTAGGCAGAGATCCACCCCACAGCCTCGCCCGACAGCTCGGCCAGCACGCATGTGTCGGCAAAATGATCGCACTGCAGCAAGTTGCAGTACATCGAATTCTCGTCAAGCGGCCTGCAGCTGCGGACCAGCTCCCAGATATCCGCTCCATCCGACGCTGTCGGTTTACGCAGTGTGGGCAGCGGGATCCGCCTCGGGTCAGCGTGGTATTGCATGTGTTCGCTCCTTTCGCTTCGGCAATCGAAATAACAGCGCCTCACGAAAACTTCAACAGGCAAAGCAAATTTTGCGACACAAAGGTCGTTTCTAGGCATTATGTCGCGGATATCGTCGCATTTCGGCCCCTGCATCCTTTATATTTCAAAGCGTATTCTGCTTTGAATAGTGTCATATCTTCCTATATAGTTTGATGATCAAAACAACGGAGTCTTCATGGATCGCATCGACAGCAGCTTGATCGCGCTTCGGCGCATCGTCCGGGCCACCGAATTGTTCGGACGCGAAATTCGGCAAACCACTGGCGTGACACCAGCCCAGTTCCGGGTTCTTCAGATCATCGGAGAACAGGGTTACAGCACCGCCAAGGCGATATCGCTGCGGATGCGGGTGTCCCAGGGGACCATCACCTCTTTTGTCGACAAGCTGGTGCGCGACGGTCTGGTGCTGCGTGAAAAGTCGAGCCAGGACCGGCGGCAGACCAATATTCTGCTGACCGATGCCGGTCGCCGGGTGCTGGCCGATTCCCCCGATCCGCTGCAACAACGTTTCGTGCGCAAGTTCACTGCGATGGAAGACTGGGAGCAGGCGATGCTGGTTGCCGGGCTCGAACGCGTGGCCGCAATGCTGGACGCCGACGACATTGACGCGTCCCCAGTGCTGGACACAGGCGACATCCGCCACGCCGTCGACCACTAGGCCACACACGCGCCAAAATTTATAATTTTATCGTTAAAAAACAGTGCAATATAAAGTAAATGTAAAAAACATTTACTTATAGACTTGCAGGGCGCAGGCGAGCGCACGATATTGAGGATGTGAAGGCGATTTACATCAACCCAATACCGGAGGTTCCAATGACGAGTATCACCCCCACCGCAGCCGCCCCGCATGACCAGGGCTGGTTTTCCCGCAGCGAGGCCTGGCTGGACAGCAAGGGCAAAGGCGCCTGGATTGCTGCCATGGTGCTTGGCTTTGTGTTCTTCTGGCCAATCGGCCTCGCCCTGCTGTTTTACATGATCTGGAGCAAACGTATGTTCAACAAATCCTGCCGCCACCGCAAATCCTGGACCCGCCACGGCATGTCCGCCATGACTTCGAGCGGCAACAGTGCCTTTGACGCCTACAAGGCCGATACGCTGCGCCGCCTGGAGCAGGAACAGGACGATTTCAACGCCTTCCTGCAGCGCCTGCGCGAAGCCAAGGACAAGGCTGAGTTCGACGAATTCATGGAACAGCGCGCCGCCGCCCCTGCCGAAGCGCAAGACATCAGCGACGAGGATATCGGCGACAAACGCCACTGATCCCTACTGACATCAGCGCCTCCCGCCCATAGATACGGGTGGGAGGCCTCGGTTGCCCGCCTGCCCCCACACGCCCGCAAAACAGGACACCTGAGATGACCGCCCTGCCCGACCCGGATTACCAAGCTGAATTCTACGCATCGGTTGCCCCCAAACGGCTGCTGGCCTGGGTCGTCGACAGCCTGATCATATTCGGCCTGTGTATGGCGACGGTGGTGATGACTGCCTTTGTCGGGCTCTTCATCTGGCCGCTGCTCTATCTGACGATCGGCTTTGCCTACCGGACGGTTACCATCGCCAACGGCTCTGCCACGCTGGGGATGCGCTTTGCAGGCATCGAGCTGCGTGACCTTTCCGGCCAGCGGATGGATCTGCAGATGGCCGCGCTGCATACGGGTGCTTATACGGTTGCTCTGGCCGTGCCGCTTTTGCGGGTGATCTCGGTGATCATGATGCTGACATCGGCACGCGGTCAGGGGCTGGGCGATGCCATTCTCGGCACGGTGATGCTGAACCGGCGCAGCATCCAGCGATAGCGGTCAACTCGGGGCAAACATCCCGCTTGGCAATCACTGTTAAACCATTTGTGCAGACCGGCCTTGGCGGGCGGGTTGGTCGTTGCTATCGTGAACTCCAGCCTTATTGTGTTTTTTGACAAGCCTTGGACTCAAGCCCGACCCTATGCGCCATACTCTTCCGATCGCACCGCAGTTCTATGTGACTGCGCCCCAACCATGCCCCTATCTGGAGGGGCGGATGGAGCGGAAGCTGTTCACGGCGTTGCAGGGCGATGGTGTCGAGCAGCTGAACAATAGCCTCTCGCAACAGGGGTTCCGGCGCTCTCAGAACGTGCTGTATCGTCCGTCCTGTTCGGAATGTTCGGCCTGCCTGTCGGCGCGCATCAACGTGGCAGAGTTCACGCCCAGCCGCAGCCAGAAACGCACCAGCAAGCGCAACGCGCATCTGGTCCGCCGGGCAACATCGCCCTGGGCAACCGAGGACCAGTACCAGCTGTTCCGCGACTATCTGGACAGCCGCCACGCGGATGGCGGCATGGCCGATATGGACGTGTTCGAATATGCCGCAATGATCGAGGAGACTCCGGTGCGCAGTCGGGTGGTGGAATACACCAATCCCGAAGACAACGCACTGACTGCGGTGTCGCTGACCGATGTGCTCGAAGACGGGTTGAGCATGGTCTATTCCTTCTACAACCCGAACCTGCCGCAGAATTCGCTGGGCACCTATATGATCCTCGATCACATCGACATCGCGCGCGATGCCGGGCTGCCCTATGTCTACCTCGGCTACTGGGTCAAAGGCAGCCCCAAGATGGGTTATAAGGTCAAGTTCTCGGGCCTTGAGGTCTATCAAGGGGGCAAGTGGACCGCGATGTCCGAGGTTCAAGATACTGCGGACAGCCCTGCGACCGATACGATTTCCGAACAGGTCGCCAATATTCAGCTTCCCCAGCAGCCGGTCCACCGCGGGCGGTAACTCTCCAGCAGTCGGGGCCCTAGCCCCAACAACCACGCAGCCAACCGCTGAAGGCGTCTCTTGGGGCTGCACGCGCGTCTCTACAGCTCGACCTTGACGCTATCCGGCGGATCTCGCCGGGTCCGGCCTGTCTGCCTGTGCGCTCCAGTCACCACCATCTGCACCGCCGCCATGAAAAAGGGGCCCACGAGGGGCCCCTTAAGTCTTTGGTGATATGCTGAACCGGATCAGCCTGGCATCAGCGCCGGTACGATTGTCACGATCGACGGGAACAGCCACAGGATCGCAAGACCAACCACCTGGATCAGCACGAAGGGAAGCACCCCGCGATAGATATGACCCGTTGTCACCTCCTTCGGTGCAACCCCGCGCAGGTAGAACAGCGCAAAGCCGAAGGGCGGTGTCAGGAACGAGGTCTGCAGGTTCACCGCAACCATGATGGTCACCCATTTCGGATCGAAGGAACCGCCGTAGATCACCGGCCCGACGATCGGGATCACGATGTAGATGATCTCGAGGAAGTCGAGCACAAAGCCCAGGAAGAACAGAACCAGCATCACGATCAGGAAGACCGTCATCTCGTTGTCAAAGCTCTTCAGGAACTGCTGGATGTAGTGCTCGCCGCCAAAGGAGATCACCACCAGGTTCAGAAGCTGCGAGCCGATCAGGATGGTGAAGACCATCGAGGTCACCTTCGCCGTCTCACGCACGATCGGCGTCAGAACCCCGCCCTTGAACAGCACCCAGCAGCCAAACAGCAGGCCGAACAGCGCATAAAGGTAGGCCGCATAAGCGAAGAAGAAGGCCACCCAGCTTTCGAACGACACGTTGTCCTGATTGATCCGCAGATCGAAGTTCACCCCGATCAGGATGCACAGGATCACCGCGAAGGTGGACCAGATGATCACCTTGCCCGAGCGTCCCTCGTCCTGCAGACGGCGATACGCCGCCAGCATGATGGCACCGCCTGCCCCCAGCGCCGCAGCGGGCGTCGGGTTGGTGATACCGCCAAGGATCGAGCCGAGCACGGCCACGATCAGAACCAGCGGCGGGAAGACCACCCGGATCAGATCGTTGCGCGCACAGCGGATCGCCGCCTCTTTACAGCCGTAAAGCGCGATCGCCAGCGGGATCAGCATCAGCAGCACCGTCGCCCCGGGGGACGTGGTCGGCGCGATCAGCAGAATGTCGACCAGTGCCAGCAGCAGAAGACCGATGGCCCCGACGATCAGCGGCTTGGTATCGCGCGACGGCGCAACACCGCGGCCAACGGCCAGAACCAGGCCCAGCAGAACGATGATCACCGAGATACCGGTGCCAATCGGCGCCGCGTTGGCAATCTTCTCGACCTCTGCCGCAGCGATCTCTTCCTCGCTCAGACGCTCAGCCGAGGCGACACCGCCAGCGGCATCGATCGCCTTCTGCTCTTCCACCGCTGCGTCCCAGGCTTCCTGACCATGCAGTTCGATCATCGAGGCCTGACATTCCGCCCCGACCGAGGTGCGCAGCGACGCGGTCTGACCAGCGTCGGAGAAGCTGGACACATTGATGTTCTGCGAGCCAACAACGCCGAACGAGCCAAGCAGCACGGTGCCGACGATGATCGCAGCAGGCGCGCCCAGGAACCAGGTCAGAGCCTCGGTGCGGGTCACCGGTTCGTCACTGGCGCCGCCGAGTTCAACCGCAGGTGCCTTTTCCGGGTTCATCAGCGCATAGCCAAAGGCATAAAGCGCATAAAGAAGCGCCAGCATGATGCCCGGCAGCAGCGCCGCCTGGAACAAGGTCCCGACCGAAACCACCGCAGGCTCACCCAGGAAGGTCAGCGCATCGGTACAGCCCGCTTCCTGCGCACGGTTTTCTTGCGCAGTGGAGTAAAGATCCCCTGCCAGCGTGCCCAGAAGAACGATCACGATGGAGGGCGGAATGATCTGCCCCAGCGTGCCCGAAGCTGCAATCACACCCGTCGCCAGCTCCGGCGAGTAGTTGTTGCGCAGCATGGTGGGCAGCGCCAGAAGCCCCATGGTCACCACAGTCGCGCCCACGATGCCGGTCGAAGCGGCCAGGAAGGCCCCCACAACCACGATGGACACGGCCAGACCGCCGGGCAGCGGGCCAAAGACGCGCGCCATGGTGGTCAGCAGATCGTTGGCGATCTTCGACCGCTCCAGGGTGATCCCCATCAGAACGAACATCAGAACCGCCAGCAGCGTTTCAATCGACGCCCCAGCCAGAACCCGCTCGTTCATGCGGTTCACGATGAAGGAGACGTTGCGATCCATCGCGCTTTCCCAGCCCTGCGGGAACACATGCTCTGCAACGCGTGGAAGATCCGGATATCGGAAGATGGATATGACATCGGGTTTGACGCCCGAATTCACCAGATCCCGGTAGACCTGCGACGAGGTGTCGATGGCCTGGTGAACCAGAAGCCCGGCACTGTCGAGCGCCGCGATAATCCCGAAGGAGATGATGCCGGCGCCGCCGATGGCAAAGGCCACCGGGAAGCCGGAAAGAATGCCTCCGAAAAGGCAGAAGAATACGATGATCAGGCCGATTTCGACGCCATCAAGACCGAATAGCATGTCAGCTGTCCCTTAGTTTAATGCGCGCCTTCATAGGCTTCTTCGCCCTCTCCAAGGGTATCCTTGTCGAGGTATTTGTTTTCACTACCCTGACCTTCGACGAACTCGAGGAACGAGCGGTAGAAGAAGGCAATGGCGTGCAGGAAGACGATGCCTGCAAACGAGACCAGCAGGATCTTGAACAGGAAGTACCCGTTGAAGCCGTTCGGGCTAAACCCGATGGTTTCCACGTTCCAGCGCAGCGCACGTGCTTTCATCACCAGCCGGTCAAGCCCATCAGAGGCCGAAGGCTTCGGCACGATCAGGTGGCGCCACAGGAAGAACCAGCCATACATCCAGGTCAGAACAGCCGCAGGCATCATGAAGATCAGCGAGCCGATCATGTCGATCACCCGCTTGGCGCGGAAGCTGATGCCGGAGTAGATCAGGTCAACCCGCACATGGCCGCCCTGCACGAATGTGTAGGCAACGCACATACAGACCACCAGCGCGTTATAGAGCTTCAACTCTTCGGCAAACCACGAGATGTCCATCTGCAGTTCGATCCCCAGACCGAAACTCATGTCCGGCCGGGCAAAGACCCGCTGCATGAAAACGATGATGATCTGCTGGATGACCATGATCAGACCGGCCCAGGCGAACAGGCGGCCGATGGTATTGGCAAAGCCTTCCAGCCCGCGCACCACGCCCCACATGACTTGGCGCTGGTAAATCCCCACCGCTGTCAGAACCAGAAACGCGGTAAACACTACAAAGAAGAACTCGACCGAGCCACCGAAGTAGACAAAGCGCATAAGCGACTGTTTGTCCTCTACGGACTCCAGCCCTCCGGTCCATGCCAGCCATTCGCTGGTATGGGAGAGCGCGTAGCCAAGATTGTAAAAGGCGCCAGCGATGTTCTGGACCAGCCAGACAAGACCACCCCACAGGGCGCCGAAAAAGGAAATGCCACTGTCGTCCTGCATTGTTCCCCCGGGATCATTGATTGCGGCGGGTCTTTAGATGAGCTGGCGGTGCTCCACAAGGAGCTGGCTTGCCCGGTTCGACCTGCTGCAATGGAAAAGGGATCCCCCGCACAATGGCGGAGGATCCGATGAAAGCGTAAGTACGCCGCTTAGCCCAGAACGCGGTCGCGCTGCGACACGTAGGTGCCCGAGGAAGTCTTGATCCAGGCGGAGGAGGACTTCATCGAAGCCATGGCGCTGTCGTGGATCTTCTTGTAGAGATCGTCGCCCATGTTTTCCGCATGCACTTCCATGGAAGCCTTACCGAAGGCATCCCAGACGGAGTCCGGGAATTCCATCAGCTTCACGCCACCGGCCTGCAGACGCTGCAGAGCGGCACCGTTGTTGGCCAGGAACTGTGCCAGGTTCCACTGGTGGCATTCAGCCGACGCGATTTCGATGATCTTCTGATGCGCGGGGCTCAGGCTCTCGAATACGTCGCGGTTGGTTGCAACCGACAGACCCGCACCCGGCTCGTGGAAGCCAGCGGTGTAGTAGGTCTTGGTGATTTCCTGGAAGCCGGCTTTTTCGTCCGCCCAGGGGCCGATCCACTCGGTGCCGTCGATGGCGCCAGAGGACAGAGCCTGGTACACTTCGGAACCCGGGATGTTCTGAACGGAAGCGCCCAGTTTACCCAGTGCCTTGCCGCCCAGACCCGGCATACGGAACTTCAGACCGTTGAAGTCTTCGGGGCTGTTGATCTCTTTGGAGAACCAGCCGCCAGCCTGCGCGCCGGTGTTGCCGCCGAGGAAGGATTTCAGACCAAAGATCTGACCCAGCTCGTCGTGCAGCTCCATGCCGCCGTCGAAGTAGTACCAGTTGGACAGTTCCTGCGCGGTCATGCCGAAGGGCACGGCGGTGAAGAAGGCATAGCCCGGGTGCTGACCAACGAAGTAGTAGTCGGCGCCGTGATACATGTCAGCCTGACCCGAGGAAACGGCGTCAAACACTTCAAACGCGCCAACCAGTTCGCCGGCGGCTTTGATGTCGACGGTCAGGTTGCCATCGGACATGGCGGTGACGTTGTCTGCAACGCGCTGCGCGGCGTCAAACACGCCAGCCAGACCACGACCCCAGGTGGTAACCATGGTCAGAGTGCGCTTACCCTGAGCATAAGCCGGAGCTGCCAGAGTGGACGCAGCAGCGGCGGTACCGCCCAGAGCGGATGTTTTCAAAAAGGAACGACGATCCATGATGTTTTCCTCCCAGATATATGGATTGCCCGCAGCAAAGCCTTGGGCGGATCGGTTCGAGTGGCGTCAGCCTAGCCACGGGGCCAAACTTGTGAATACCTAGTACTGCGTAGATCGGCGCTTTTTTGGTAAGTTTCAGTCCGATTGTTGCACTAATTTTGAGCGCAGGCTTCTTTTGTTACGCAGGTGACGGCAAAATCTGCCTCAAAGCCCCCTTTGCTTTCGGATTTCGATTGCGTAACGATTCGTCTTCCCTCTCTCACAGCCGCCGGACAGCCCTATGCCCCCGTTCTCCAGCCTGTTTTCCAGCCTGTTTCGACCAAACTATGCGCAGAAACTTTCGCTTCTGGCGACGCTGCCTCTGGTGGTGGCCGTGGCGGCGATTGCGCTCTTGGTGGCCAATCAGTCCCGCGCCCTCGCCGAGCGGGAGATCAAGGCCCTGGAGCGGCAGCTGATCGAAGCCAAAAAGGCCGAATTGCGCAACTATGTCACCCAGGCCCGCAATGCCTTTTCCCATATCTACGGTCTGGCTGCGCCGGATGATGCGGATGCAAAGGAACGGGTGACGCAAATCCTTAGCGCGATGATCTACGGCCAGGACGGCTTCTTTTTCGTCTATGACTACAACGGCAACAATCTGGTCAGCCCCCGGCAAACCGAGTTCATCAACCAGAACTGGCGCGGGCTTACCGACAGCCAGGGCACGCCAGTCGTGGACACCTTCATCGAGCAGGCGCGCCAAGGCGCAGGCTGGCACAGTTTCGTGTGGGAAAAACCATCGACTGGCGAAGAAGCGCAGATGGTAACCTACGTCCTTGGCCTGCAGGACTGGCAATGGGCGGTCGGGACCGGCGTCTTCATCGACGATGTGCTGGCCTCGGTCGCCGCCAGCCGCGCCGAGGTGGAAGCCCGGGTACGCCGGACCTTTATCTATATTGGCGGAATTACCCTTGTTGCACTGGTCCTTGTCTTTGCATCGGGCATGGTTCTGAACATCCGCGAGCGCCGCCTTGCCGATGCCAAGCTGAAAGAGCTTACACAGCGGGTTTTCGACGCGCAGGAAGAAGAGCGTGGACGCGTGGCCCGTGAGCTGCACGACGGGATCAGCCAGCTTCTGGTCGGGGTGCGCTATGCGCTGGACAACACCCGGCGGCGCCTGATGCGGGGCGATCACGATGGCGCTTCGGATCCGCTCGACAAAGGGATCGAACACCTTGGCATCGCCATCTCCGAAGTGCGCCGCATCAGCCGGGATCTGCGCCCGGGAGTGCTGGATGATCTGGGCCTTGGTCCTGCGCTGAAGGCGCTGACCGATGATTTTGCGGCCCGCACTGGAATCGAAACGGATTTTACCACTGTGGTATTCCGCAACCGGCTGGATCAGGACGCCAAGATCGCCATGTACCGCATCGCGCAGGAGGCGCTGACCAATATCGAACGGCACGCGGATGCAAGCCATGTCAGTATCGACCTGCGTGGCCACGCCCGCGGCGCCACCATGCGCATCAGCGACAATGGCCGTGGCCTGCCCCAGAAAAAGCCCGAAGGCGAGCCGGGCATCGGCCTGCGCAACATGCAAGAGCGGATCGATCAGCTTGACGGCACCTTGCGGATTCTGTCATCACGGGGCACCCAGAGCGGCACGGTGATCGAAGCAACACTCCCTTTGAGCCATCTGCTGCCACCGGGGAACGAAGCCGCTCCGAAACGCGTGTCGTAGTGGCAGATGCAGGATCCGTATCTCTGCCGGGTCCGAAGCATATAGGCAGTTGGGGGATGGCACTCTGCTGAAAGACGGAAATTGCGAGCCTGTGCGTGTCCTGATCGTGGACGACCACCCGATGGTCGCCGAGGGCATCCAGTCGATTCTCGAAAGCTACGATGACATCGCGGTGGTCGGATCATTGACCGACGGCGAAGAAGCGGTGAGCCGCGTCGCCGAGCTGGCGCCCGATGTGATCCTCATGGATCTCAACATGCCCCGGTTGGGTGGCCTCGGCGCCACCGAAATCATATTGGAGCGCAGCCCCAGCACTCGTATCCTGATCCTGTCGATGCACGACAGCCCGGAATATATCTCTACCGCGCTCAGCCATGGCGCCATGGGATATGTGCTGAAGGACGTGCCCACCGAAGAGATCAAGGACGCTATCGACGCGGTGATGCGCGGTGAACGCTATCTCTGCACCGGCGCCGAAGGGTCGCTGAAGCCCAAGGACAGCGGTCTGCGCGAGGCGCTGACCGGGCGCGAACAGACCATCCTCTTGGAACTGGCTCAGGGCAAATCCAACAAGGAAGTTGCCCTTGCGCTCGATATCTCGGTGCGCACAGTGGAAACCCACCGCAAGAACATCAAGCGCAAGCTGGGCATTTCCTCGACCGCCGGCCTCACCCGCTATGCGCTGCAACACGGCGTTCTACAGGGCACTGGCGTCGGGCTGTAGCCCCTGCTCCCCCACCCCATTTCCGGGGCATGCGACACCTGCGGCTGAGTCCCTGCGGCTCGGGTTTCGGTCACATTTCCGGGAGTCTCCTTTTGAGAAATGTCGCAACGCGGCCCTTGAGCGCAAGAAAATGTCGAAAGACGGGCATTTTTGATGGGTTTGCCTGTTGACGCCCCTGCCGGCCGGTCATAGTCTGCGCTTCAACGCAAAAGAGGAGCCTGGGGTAAATGACCTCCCTAGTCGTCATTGTAGGAACCAAGCGCATGGGCCGGTAACGGTTGACCATAATCTGACCCATGCGCCTCCGACCTAGAAAATCGGGGGCTTTTTTTATGCGGAATGGACGTTGCCGCCAACTGGAGCAAAAGCAGATGACACGTGAAATGACCGGCGCAAAAATGGTTGTTCAGGCCCTGAAGGATCAGGGCGTGGACACGGTATTCGGATACCCCGGTGGCGCCGTGCTTCCGATCTATGATGAAATCTTCCTGCAGAACGATATCCGCCACATTCTGGTCCGCCACGAGCAAGGCGCGGTTCACGCCGCCGAAGGATATGCGCGTTCGACCGGAAAACCCGGCGTCGTTCTTGTCACCTCGGGGCCCGGTGCAACAAATGCGGTGACCGGCCTCACCGATGCGCTGCTCGATTCCATTCCGCTGGTGGTGCTGACCGGTCAGGTGCCGACCTTCATGATCGGTTCAGACGCCTTCCAGGAGGCGGACACCGTTGGCATCACCCGCCCCTGCACCAAGCACAACTGGCTGGTGAAGGACACCGACAAGCTGTCCGGTACCCTGCACGAGGCGTTCCATGTCGCCACCTCGGGCCGCCCCGGTCCGGTTCTGATCGACATTCCGAAAGACGTGCAATTCGCCACCGGAACCTACACGACGCCGCGCCCCTCGGCCTCGCATTACCAGCCGCCGGTCAAGGGCGATATGGAAGAGATCACCGAACTGGTGGCCGCCATCGAGACCGCCAAACGCCCGGTGTTCTATACCGGCGGCGGCGTGATCAACTCCGGCCCCGGCGCCAGCCAGCTGCTGCGCGAACTGGTGGATGCCACTGGCATTCCCGTGACCTCGACCCTGATGGGCCTTGGCGCCTATCCTGCGTCTGGCCCGAACTGGCTCGGCATGCTGGGTATGCATGGTCTTTATGAGGCCAACATGGCGATGCATGACTGCGATCTGATGATCAATATCGGCGCGCGGTTCGACGACCGGATCACTGGCCGCATCGATGCCTTCAGCCCGAAATCGACCAAGGCGCATATCGACATTGATCCTTCCTCGATCAACAAGGTGATCCGCGTCGATATCCCGATCGTCGGTGATGTGGGCCACGTACTGGAAGATCTGCTGAAGGTCTGGAAATCCCGCGGTCGCAAGACCAACAAGGAGGCGCTGGCCAAATGGCAGGCCAAGATCTCCGAATGGCGCGCGGTCAATTGCCTGTCCTACACCCCGTCCGAAGGCACCATCAAACCGCAATACGCGCTGCAACGCCTTGAGGAGCTGACCAAGGGCCACGACCGTTACGTCACCACCGAGGTTGGGCAGCACCAGATGTGGGCGGCGCAGTTCCTTGGCTTTGAGGATCCCAACCGCTGGATGACCTCAGGCGGACTTGGCACCATGGGCTATGGTTTCCCGGCCTCCATTGGCGTGCAGATGGCGCACCCGGACGCACTGGTGATCAACGTCGCCGGCGAAGCGTCCTGGCTGATGAACATGCAGGAGCTTGGCACCGCCGCGCAATACCGCCTGCCGGTAAAACAGTTCATCCTCAACAACGAACGCCTTGGCATGGTGCGCCAGTGGCAGGAACTGCTGCACGGTGAACGCTACAGCCACTCCTGGTCCGAAGCACTGCCCGATTTCGTGAAGCTCGCCGAGGCCTTTGGCGCCAAGGGCATCATCTGCAAGGACCCCAAGGATCTGGACGATGCGATCATGGAGATGATCAACCACGACGGTCCGGTTGTCTTTGATTGTCTGGTGGAGAAGCATGAGAACTGCTTCCCGATGATCCCCTCGGGCAAGCCCCATAACGAAATGCTGCTGGGCGAAGCCGAGACCCAGGGCGCCATTCAGGCCGGAGGTGCGGTGCTGGTCTGATCCACGCCGCTCCCCCTTCACCGAATTGATGGGCCCGGCAATCGCCGACACGGCCCGATAGGAATGAAAAAGGACAATTCCATGTCTGCCCTACACATCAAAAAAGGCGCCAGCAAACATTCGGCGTATAACCTAAGGCCCACGTTTTCGGACGTACAGGAACGTCACACGCTGGCGCTGCTGGTTGAAAACGAACCCGGCGTTTTGGCCCGTGTCATCGGCCTGTTCTCCGGCCGCGGCTACAACATCGAAAGCCTGACCGTCGCCGAAGTCGATCACACCGGACACCTCAGCCGCATCACCGTGGTCACCACCGGCACCCCGCAGGTGATCGAGCAGATCAAGGCGCAGCTGGGCCGTATCGTGCCGGTTCACGAGGTGCACGATCTGACCGTCGAAGGCCCTGCGGTCGAGCGGGAACTGGCAATCCTCAAGGTCGTGAGCGATGGCGACAAGCGGGTCGAGGCCCTGCGCCTGGCCGATATCTTCCGCGCCAATGTCGTGGACAGCACCCTGGAAAGCTTCATCTTCGAAATCACTGGCGCCCCGGACAAGATCGACGCCTTTGCCGATCTGATGCGCCCGCTGGGTTTGATCGAAATCGCCCGTACCGGCGTTGCTGCCCTGCTGCGCGGCACCTGATTGCCGCGCCGGGAGAGGACCACCTGCCCCTTCCGACCGCATGTCTTGCACCGATAACACAAAAGGCCGCCCAATCTGGGCGGCCTTTTTGCGACGTCCGGGTTACTGGAAAATGACGGGGCCTGCAGCGCAATGTCCGCGTGTAACAAAGCGCTGCGCCAGACCGTTCCGACAGTACGGGGGTTACCCGTACCGCGCGGCCGTGTGCCATTTTGAGAAAGCCGGAAAGGGTATCACATTGCCTTCCGTTACCACCTCGACACCGCCAGACGCTTCAAAACTCCGCCCTGCACCTGTTGCGCGAACCGGATAATCGGCCGTCACCGCTGTTGAAGCCGCTTTTGGCAGCGGTGCTGCCTCGACCAGCATCTCGGACAGGTCAGGATACCCGACCTCATCCAGAATGACCGCATTGGCTGCCAACCGCATATTGCCTTTTTCGGTCAGGTCAAACTGTACCCAATCTCCCTTACACACCGCCGTCTGTGAGGCATCTCTGTGCCGCGAATAATAGGCCAGATCCCCCTGATCCTCACACCAGATAATTGCTTTTCCGACGGCGACATCACTCCAAAGTACATATCCGATCATGTTGCAAGCCTCGTTCGTTTATCGCTCAATTCTGGGCCAATTGGAGAGGCGCCAACATGGCAAATACTGCGTCGGACTATTGCAATTTGTGTCAGCGAGGATAGTATCCCGACGTAATTTAGAGACAACATTGACGCAATAAAGCGACAACCCATCGTAAAATGGAAATATTTGTCGCGATCAACGGTCGGGGATTGAGGCCACAATGGCTGCCATAGCAACAGCAAGAGATGACAACCGCGCCCGGCAATCGCGTTCTCCCGCAGAATTGCGCGACATGTTTGGCGCCAACCTGCGTCATCTGGCACAGCAATACCCCTCCATCTCCGAACTGTCGCGGCGCCTTGGTATCAACCGGACGCAGTTCAATCGCTACATGTCCGGCGAAAGCTTTCCGCGGCCGGACGTTCTGGACCGGATCTGCTGCTTCTTTGATGTGGATGCGCGTATCCTGCTGGAGCCGGTCGACACAGTTGGCAAACAGGACAAGATCCTGCACGGCGCCTTTCTCAATGATTTTCTGGGCCATGGGATCGAGCAGCTGAGCGAGCAGATCTTCCCCTCTGGCTATTACCGTTTTACCCGTCGTAGCTTCATCAACGGGGACAGTTTTGTCGTTGGTCTGGTGCGCGTAAGCCGTGACGGAGGCGGCGTCGCCTATATCAAGGGTTTTGAGGCCAAGGATGCGATGCGGTTTCAGGGCCTGCCCGAAGACCCGGCATCGCGTGAGTTCCGCGGCGTGCTCAGCTGTCACGAGGACGGCGTCGCCTTCCTGATTTCACGGCGCCGCGCGATGACTTTTTCCTTCAACTACTTGGCGCGCGTGGCCTCGCTTGAAAACAATTTCTGGGTTGGCTACGTGGCCCGCACCGTGCGCGAAAGCGGCGATGAGCGGGTCACCCGGATGGTCTATGAATACCTCGGCCGCGACATGGGGCCTGCGCTGGCCGTGGCCCGCAATGCGGGCTTTGTGAGCGAAGAGGACCTGCTGCCCTACCACCGCCGCCTGCTGCGCATCAACGAACCGTTCTCCTGACCAGGGACGGCCTGCCGCCCTAGGTCGGTGATGTGGCGAGCCGGTAGATGTGCCAAGTGGCGTGGCCAAGCAACGGCAGCACCACCAGCAGACCGGCAAAGGCGGGCAGCATGGCCGCAAAGGTCAGCACCGCAATCAGTACCGCCCAGAGCATCATCAGCGCAAAATTCTGCTGCACATAGGTAAAGCTGGTGATCATTGCTGTGACAAAATCCACCTCTCTGTCCAGCAGCAGCGGCAGAGAGATCACCGTGATCATATAGAGCAGCAACGCGAACAACGCGCCAACAACCGTTCCGACTGCCAGCATGGTAAGCCCCTCGACCGACAGGAAGACATCCAGAGAGGTGGAGATATTGGTCATGGTCGACAGCCCCAGAAACAGGGCAAAGATCATGTGGCCAAGGAAAAACCAGAACAGAAACACCACAATGATGATGGCGCAGATCGACGGCAGCTGGCGGCGGCTTTGCTGCAGAACCACCCCCAGAATGGCCCGAGCATCCATTGCCTGCCCCTGTTCGCGCCGGTGTGAGACCTCATAAAGCCCCACCGCCGCAAAGGGACCGATCAGGGGAAAACCGATGGCCGCCAGCACCAGCCAGAAGGTGGTGCCGGTCTGCGCGGTAACCCAGGCCATCGCCCAGCCCGCCAAGACGTAAAACCCGGCAAAGAACAACCCGTATCCGGGCTTGGCCAGGAAATCCGCCCATCCGCGTCGCAGCGCCTCGCGCAGGATTTCTGCGGTCATCGGCTGCATTTCCGGTACACCAATTGCCTTTTCTGTCATCGAAACGCTTCCTCCCCGAAACGTTTCCCCTCCCCCGGGTCCTTCCTTAACCCTGTGGAGGGGCGTTTTGCGGCCATTGCGTGGCCGCGTGATACTGCTGGCCCAGTGCCAGGATATTCTGATCCTGCCCCTGTGCGCCAAAGATCTGGATGCCCATCGGCAGGCCCGCCTCGCTGAACCCCGCAGGCGCACCAAGACAGGGCAACCCCAGCAGGCTGACCGGCACCACCACCTGCATCCAGCGGTGATAGGTGTCCATCTCAACGCCTGCGATCTCGCGCGGGTAATCGATATCGACCGGGAACGGCCAGCATTGCGCCGTCGGCAGGATCAGGGCGTCGTAGTCCTGGAACAGCCGCGCCGCGGCCCGCTGCCAGTCAGAGCGCACATCGGATGCCTCCTGCACCTGTTGCGCCGTCATCGAAAGGCCGCGCTCCAGCTCCCAGATGGCGGTGTCCTTCAGATGCTCGCGGCGATCATTGAACACCCGCAGGCCCGCCGCCACGGCAAAGGAGCGCAGGGTGATCCAGGCCTCCCAGATGCGTTCCGCCGGGAACGGCGGCGCCACGGCTTCAACCGTATGCCCCAAGTCTTGGAACGACTTGGCAGCCGCCTCGCATAGCTCAAGGATTCCCGGCTCCATCGGAAAGGCCCCGCCCCAGTCGCCAAGCCAGCCGATCCGCATCTTTTCGACCTCCGGCAGCGGCATCACCGGAGCCCCGCCCGAGGCCAGCGGCTGACGCGGGTCCGGTCCGCTCATCACGTCCAGCAGCAGACCGATATCCTCGGGGCTGCGCGCCATGGGGCCAAGGGTCGATAGGGGGTGCATGAACAGATCCCCCTTTGGTTCGGAGGGCACCCAGCCCCAGGTGGGGCGAAAGCCGTAGACATTGTTCCAGCCCGCCGGATTGCGCAGCGACCCCATCATGTCGGAGCCATCCGCCAGCGCCACCATGTCAGCGGCCAGCGCCACAGCCGCCCCGCCCGAAGAGCCACCACAGGTGCGCCCCTGATCAAAGGGGTTTCGCGTCGCGCCATAAACCGGGTTGAAAGTATGCGACCCCAGCCCGAATTCAGGCGTATTGGTCTTGCCGATCAGGATCGCCCCCGCCGCCCGCAGGCGCGAAACGAACAGCTCATCCTCGGAGGGCACGAAATCCTTCAGAAGCGGCGAGCCCTGGCTGGACACGATGCCCCTGACATTGGCCAGATCCTTGACCGCCATGGGCAGGCCATGAAGCGGACCTAGCGGTACATGGGCCGCGCGCATGGCATCGGCCTTGCGGGCCTCCTCCATCAGCTCATCGGCGGGCCTGAGCGCCACGATGGCATTCAGATCCGGGTTCACCGCCGCAATCCGCGCCAGTGTGCGCTCCATCAGCGCCGTGGCCGTCAGGCTGCCATCATGCAATTGCGCCAGAAGATCGCTGGCAGAGCTGTACTGGGTCATGATCGACTGGGCTCCATTCCGGGAATGAACAAAGCCTAGCGACAGATTTTTGCAAAAGAAAGCGGTGACTTGTCTCAGTTCGCTCCTGATACGTTCACGCGCCTTCGTCCCCCGGCGCTGTGAGCCAGCTAATCAGATATCGCAGGGCGACATAACTCACGCAGGAGATGCCAACGTAAAGGTTAGCTTTCCACCACCAAAACATGAACCAGTTCGTCGGCTGCCAGAAATTGGGTTCATCACTTCCACGCATCTCGAACAGATATGCCCCATCGCGGACTTCCGCATCAAGGACGACACCGCCAACAAGAAATTGAAAGAAAAGCCCGCCGAATAACACAAAGAACCAAGCCGGAACAATAACAGTTAGCTCCAACCTGTGAAATCTCGGCCAATACGGTCGTTTGGACAAAAAGCGCTTACTCCGCCTGCGCGTCCGCGCGGCTTTTGCCGGAGACGTTCAGCGCCAAGGTCGCAGCCATGAACCCATCGAGATCGCCATCCAGAACGCCCTTGGTGTCCGAGGTCTCATGCCCCGTGCGCAGATCCTTGACCATCTGGTAGGGCTGCAACACGTAGGACCGGATCTGGTTGCCCCAACCCGCGTCGCCCTTGTTCTCGTGGGCTTCGTTGATGGCCGCGTTGCGACGATCCAACTCCAGTTGATACAGGCGCGATTTCAGGGCCTTCATGGCGATGTCGCGGTTCTGGTGCTGGGATTTTTCCGAGCTGGTTACCACGATCCCGGTGGGATGGTGGGTGATCCGCACCGCCGAGTCGGTGGTGTTAACGTGCTGACCGCCCGCACCGGACGAACGGTAGGTATCGATACGGATATCCGCCGGGTTCACCTCGATGTCGATATTGTCGTCCACCACCGGGTAGACCCAGACCGAACAGAAGGACGTGTGACGCTTGGCAGCCGAGTCATAGGGCGAAATCCGCACCAGACGGTGCACGCCGCTTTCGGATTTCAGCCAGCCATAGGCATTGGGGCCGGAGATCTTGTAGGCGGCGGATTTGATGCCTGCCTCTTCACCAGCGCTTTCGGATTGCAGTTCGACCTTGTAGCCCTTCTTCTCGGCCCAGCGGACGTACATGCGCGCAAGCATCGAAGCCCAATCGCAGCTTTCAGTGCCGCCCGCGCCCGCATTGATCTCAAGGAAAGTATCGTTGCCGTCCGCCTCGCCGTCCAGCAGCGCCTCCAGCTCCTTTTCGGCGGCCTTGTCCTTCAGCGCCTTCAGAGCGTCCTCAGCGTCGGTGACGACCTCCTCGTCCTCTTCCATCTCGCCAAGCTCGATCAGCTCCATATTGTCCGCCAGATCCTGCTTGATGCCCTTGTAGGTATCAATCGCATCCACCAGCATCTGACGGTCGCGCATCAGTTTCTGCGCCGCTTCGGGATCGTCCCACAGTCCCGGATCCTCGACCCGGGCGTTGAATTCCTCCAGCCGGAACTCCGCAGTTTCCCAATCGAGCCGCTGGGCGAGAAGCTCCAGCGATTTTTCAATCTCGGTCACGATATTCTGGGTTTCAGCGCGCATCTTGGGAGTATCCTGTCATGACGTTCAGGCTGGCGTGATAGCCCAGAGACCAAGGCAGAACAAGGGTCTGCGCCTGTCCATCGTCAAGCAGTGCGCATAGGCGGCCGACAATCGCGCCCCGCGCGCAATACCCCCGTCAAAGCCGGTTCCCGCAAAGGCACAGGCGGGCGGTTAGTACAAGCCGCCCGAACTGATGGTGCCAAAGCTGGCCTTTGGCCCCAGAACTGCGGTTCCACCGCTTGAGGTGGTAACCTTGCGCCCGGATTGCTCGACCTCTTCGATCAACGGCAGGCTGGAGCCCATGGCAAAGCCGCCATCGAAGGTCATGCCAAAGATCGGTTCAGCCCCGTCGCGGAAGTATTCCGCCACCACATGGGCACCCGAAGCATCATCCGGCAAAGGCGCGCCGGTATAGCGGTCGATCTTGATGAAATGGCCACCTTCGGGCACTTCGAAGGGACCGCCGCCGAATTTCTCGACCGCCTTGGTCATGAACTGCTGGAACACCGGTCCGCACATGGTGCCGCCATAGGCGCCACGCCCCATCGGGCGGGGCTGGTCAAAGCCCATGTAGCAACCCGCAACGATATTGGAGGTAAAACCGACGAACCAGACATCGCGCGAATCGTTGGTGGTGCCGGTTTTGCCCGCGGTGGGCACCGGCAGGTTGATCACGCTGGAGGCGGTGCCGCGGTCGACAACCCCCTTCATCATCGAGGTCAGCTGATAGGCGGTGATCGGATCCATCACCTGTTCGCGGTCGGCAACGATACGCGGCGCCCGTCCAGGCTCCAAGGAAGCCACGGCGCAATCGACGCAGTCGCGGTCATCGTGGCGGTAGATCGTCTTGCCAAAGCGATCCTGAATGCGGTCCACAAGGGTCGGCTGCACCCGCTGGCCGCCATTGGCGAACATCGCATAGGCTGCAACCATCTTGTAGAGCGTGGTTTCCTCGGCCCCCAGCGAGTTGGCCAGATAGGTGCCCATATTGTCATAGACGCCAAAGCGTTCCGCATAACCCGCGACCACCGGCATGCCAACCTCTTGCGCCAGTCGGATGGTCATCAGGTTCCGGCTCATCTCGATCCCGGTGCGCAGCGGCGTCGGACCGTAGAACTTGTTGCTGGAGTTCTTGGGCCGCCACAGACCCTGCGGCGTGTTGATCTCGATCGGGGCGTCGACGATGATGGTCGCCGGGCTGTATCCACTGTCCAGCGCCGCCGCATAGACGAAGGGCTTGAAGCTGGACCCAGGCTGTCGCTGCGCCTGGGTGGCGCGGTTGAACACCGAATGCTGATAGGAGAACCCGCCCTGCATCGCCAGAACGCGGCCGGTGTTGACGTCCATCGCAACGAAACCGCCCTGCACTTCGGGGACCTGCCGCAGCGACCAATGGCTGAAGGCATCGTCTTTCATCTCGGCGCGGACCAGCACCACGTCTCCGCGGGTGAAGTTGTCCTTGAAATTGCCCTTCATCCACTTGATGTCAGAGCGCGGCACGCTGCCGGTTTCGGCAACGCCTTCTACGCCAACGGTAAGCGACTGATCGGCCACTGTCAGCACCACGGCAGGCAGCCATTTCCCACCCAAGTCGATGTCGCGGGACACATCGGCTTGTCCCAGCGCCTCGCGCCAGGTCTCTTCGGAGGCGAGTTCCTCTTCGGTGAGAGCTACCCCTGTGCCCTTCCAGATCCCACGCGAACGGTCATATTTCTCCAGACCTTTGCGCATGGCCAGCGCGGCCTCTGTCTGCATTTCCTCGTCGATGGTGGCACGGACGGTGAAACCACCGGTAAAGAATTCGCCTTCCCCAAAGTCCTGCGACAGCTGGCGGCGGATTTCATCGGTAAAATAATCGCGCGGCGGCAGAGCGGTACGGAAGCTTTCGAAATCGCCATTCTGGACCGAGCGCAGCGGCTGTTCGACCTCCACCTTGTAGACGTCTTCGGAGATATAGCCGTTCTCGTACATCTCGCGCAGAACGTAGTTGCGCCGGGCCAGCAGCCGGTCCTTGCGCCGAACGGGGTGATAATCCGATGGCGCCTTGGGCATGGAGGCCAGCGTGGCAGCTTCGTGCGGGGCCAATTCGCCAAGGGTCTTGTTGAAATAGGTCTGCGAGGCCGCCGCGACCCCGTAAGAATTCTGACCCAGGAAAATCTCGTTCAGATAGAGCTCAAGAATTCTGTCCTTGTCGAGCGTTTCCTCAAGCCGGGTGGCGAGGATGATTTCCTTGATCTTGCGCTCGGCCTTACGGTCACCGGACAGAAGGAAGTTCTTCATCACCTGCTGGGTGATGGTCGAGGCACCGCGCACGTTGGACCCGCGCGAGCGAACCGCTTCAATCGCGGCGGCAGCAATGCCACGGGCATCATAGCCGGCGTGGGAATAGAAATTCTTGTCTTCGGCAGAGATGAAGGCCTGTTTTACCAGCGCCGGGATCTCATGCGACGGGGTGAACAGGCGCCGTTCTTCGGCGAATTCGTCGATCAGTTGCCCTTCGCCCGAATAGATCCGGCTGATGGTCGGGGGCTGGTATTGCGCCAGGGATTCGTGGCTGGGCAGGTCGCGCCCATACATCCAGAAGACCGCGCCAATGGTCAGTGCAACCACCGCCACACCAAGCGTGATGGTACTGAAAATGGAGCCGAAGAAGGATAGAATGAACCTGAGCACGGAATAAAGCCTCTCTCGCACGGTCCCGCCTATATAGAAGCCCCTGCGAATGGGGTCAAAACGGGAAGCGGCGAATATATGCCGCTGGCATCAGGAAAACCATAGAGGATTCGACGCCAAAGCAACAGGCGTGGTTGCATGCGAACCATGGGTCGGCACCTGCGCGCCGATCCCCATGGGCGCCTTTTTCCTGCTTTCCGGCTACTGGCGTACCAGCGGGCGCAGCGCATCATCGCGGATACGCCATTCGATCAGGCCAGACAGAACACCGCGCGCCGCCTGGGCGCGCCACTCCGGGTCCTTTAGGTTCTTCAGATCGCGGGCGCTGGACAGGAAGCCGATTTCGATCAGGACCGACGGGATATCCGCCGATTTCAGTACCGAAAATCCGGCCGAGCGCATGGGCCGCCGGTTGAGCGGCCCGCCCTGCTCCGCCAGCCCTTCGACGATGGCGCGCGCCAGCGCCTCGCTGCGTGGCTGGGTTTCCTGCCGGGCAAGATCCAGCAGCACATCCGTCACCAGATCATCCGCCGCGCTGAGGTCTGTCCCAGACAATAGATCCGATCGGTCGTGCCGCTCGGCCAGGGTGGCCGATGCCTTGTCCGAAGCCTCTTTCGACAGGGTATAGATGGTCGATCCCCGCGCGCCGCCTTCGGAGAGGGAATCCGCGTGCAGCGAGATGAACAGATCCGCCCCCGCCTGATGCGCCAGCGCAATCCGGCGCTCCAGCGATACGAAGTAATCCCCATCACGGGTCAGTTGCACCGAAAACTGGCCCGAGCGCACCAGCATTTCACCGAGTTCAAAGGCAAATTGCAGCATCAGGGTCTTTTCATCGAGGCCGCCCTCGACCTGCGCACCGGGATCGATGCCGCCATGCCCCGGGTCCAGCACCACCAGCAGCGGCGCATTGTCATCACGCGGAGCAGCCGGTGTCAGCGGCTCGGGTGCGGGCAGGTCCCAGCGCCGATCCTGCGGGGCGCCCGCATTGGCGGCAAACTGTTCGGCATCTGTTTTGTCCAGCGTGACCGACAGGATCGCGCCCGCTGTCACCGGATCAACCTCCATCCCAGCAGCACTAACCTGCATCGGTCCGGCCAGCGCCAGAACCATACGCGACCAGCCGGGCACATAGGTGCCGAACTGCACATCGCGCAGGTTTTCGCCTTGGATCAGGTTCTCGCGACGCAGCCCCGTCCAGTCCACCTCCTGAAAATCGAGCACCAGACGCGGAGGGTTGTCGAGCGTGAACAGGCGGTAGGGCACCCCCTGACTAAGGTGCAGATCAATCTCTGCCCCCTGCCCCGCATCCCTGATGCGGCTCTGCTCGGCATCAATGCGCGCGAGCCCGGAAAACCCCTGCGCCATGGCCGCGCCGCCCAGAAACAGCGCCGCGATGATCGCCAATATCCTGCCTGTCATCCTGTTCCTGCCCATTCTGTTTTGCTTCTGACCAGCGGGTGTTTGCACCCACCGCCCCCATCGCCTTTGACGGGGACCTTAGCGGTTTTCCATGAAACTGCGCAGACGCGACAGCCCTTCTTCGATATCGGCGGTGGAGCGCGCATAAGAGAACCGCAGCGTCGTTGCGCCCCGGACCGGATCGAAATCCAGCCCCGGCGTCACCGCAACCCCGGCCTTTTCCAGAATCTCAGCAGCGAAGGCGCGGCTGTCCTGCGTCAGCTCCGACACATCCGCATAGACGTAGAACGCCCCGTCCGGCGGCGCGATCTTGCTAAAACCCGCCTTGGGCAGCCCCTCCAGCATCAGTTGCCGGTTGCGGGCATAGACCGCCAGGTTTGCCTGCAGTTCCTCCTCGCAATCCATCGCGGCCAACGCCGCCACCTGGCTTGCGTGCGGCGCGCAGATGAACATGTTCTGAGCCAGACGTTCCACCACCCGCACATGATCCTCGGGCACCACCATCCAGCCAACGCGCCAGCCAGTCATCGAGAAATACTTGGAGAAGGAGTTGATCACATAGGCATCATTGGTCAGCTCCAGAGCGGTGACCGCTTTGGCCTCATATTCGATCCCGTGGTAAATCTCATCCGAGATGAAGGCTGCGCCAGCCTCTTGCGTAGCGCCAATCAGCGCCGCCATGGCATCGCGGTTCAACATCGTGCCGGTCGGGTTCGCCGGAGAGGCCACCATCAGCCCGGCGAGATCAAGCCCGGAAAGATCGCTTGGCACCGGCTGAAGGCGGTTTTCCGCTGCCGTTTCAATATCCACCGGCGTCAGCCCCAGCGCATGCAGGATCTGCCGGTACGACGGATAGCCCGGCGCGCCGATGCCGACCCTGTCACCGCTGTCAAAGAGCGCCGTGAAGGCCAGCAGGAACGCCCCGGACGAACCCGAGGTCACCACCACGCGCCCCGGATCAAGGTCCACGTTATACCATTCGCCATACATGCGTGCGATACGTTCGCGCAGCGCCGGAATCCCCAGCGCCACGGTATACCCTAGCGCATCACTTTGCAGCGCCTGCACCAGCGCCTGCTGCGCCGCCTCCGGCGCCCCGGTCGAAGGCTGGCCGACCTCCATGTGAATGATCCGGCGCCCGGCCTCTTCGGCCTTGCGGGCGGCCTCCATGACATCCATCACAATAAACGGATCGACCTCTGAGCGGGTTGAGTTTCGCATGATGTTCTCCCATGGTGCGCGCATGACTTTTGACCGTTTCTCTCGTCTGGCGTCAATCCCGGCTCTGGTGTTTTGCCTGCTGGCCTATGCGGCGACGGCTGTGCAGGCGGCATCGATCACCCTGTTGCGGGACGCAGATGTGGAACAGGCGCTGAACCGGCTTGCGGCGCCGGTTCTGCAGGCGGCCGGCCTCAACGCCCGGCGCACCAAGATCCTTGTGGTCAACGAGTCGAGCTACAACGCCTTTGTTTTGGATAGCCGAACGATTTTCGTGCATTACGGCCTGATCCTCAAGTCCGACAGCCCCGAGATGCTGCAGGCCGTTCTGGCCCATGAAGCAGCCCATATCGCAAACGGCCATCTGGCCCGGCGGATGCAGAACATGCGTTCGGCCGGAAGTGCCGCCGGGCTGGGCATGGCGCTGGCGGTTCTGGCCGCCGCTGCGGGCGCTGGAAGCGAGGCTTCGACCGGGATCGCTATCGGCACGCAAAGCTCGGCCCTGCGCGGCTTCCTGTCACACACCCGCGCCGAGGAATCCTCGGCTGACCGCTCGGCAGCAGGCTACCTCAGCCGCGCCGGCGTCAATCCGCAGGGGCTGGTCGACCTGCACCAGACCTTTGCCGGACAAGAAGTGCTGAGCGCCCAGCATCAGGACCCCTACATGCGCTCGCATCCACTCAGCCGCGACCGCATTCGCGCGGCGCAGGCCTATGTCGCCAGCCATGGCACCGACATCGCGACCGATCCAGAGGCCGAGTATTGGTTCGCCCGGCTGCGCGGCAAGCTGTCTGCCTTTGTCCGCTCTCCGAAGTGGACGCTGCGGCGCGCAGGCAGCGAGAGCCACAAGGATGTCCGGCTCATGCGGGAGGCGATCGCCTATCACCGGCTCAACAATCGCAAGAAGGCGCTGACCGCCATAAACGGCGCCATCGCGCTGCGCCCCAAGGATCCGTTTTATCACGATCTCAAAGGTCAGATCCTGATGGAAAACCGCGACTGGAATGCCGCGCTTTCCAGTTACGGGCAGGCGGTCGCGCTGGCCCCCTCGGACCCGCTTGTGCTGGCCAGTTATGGCCGGGCGCAGCTTGCTGCTGGGCAGCCTCGGGCCGCGCTCAAATCGCTGGAAAAATCCCGCAGCATCGATTTTCGCAACACGGTGCTGCTGCGGGACATGGCGCAGGCCTATGCTAAAACCAAACAGACCGGGCTTGCCGCGCTGGTGACAGCGGAACGCTATGCCCTGCAGGGGCGTCTGGACGACGCCGGTCTGCATGCCAAACGCGCCACCGCGCTTTTGCCCACCGGATCGCCAGCCTGGCGCCGGGCGCAGGACGTGCTGGTGGCCTATGAGAAAACACAGAAAAGGAAACGAAAATGATCCGTGTTACACGTGCAGCAGCAGGCGCTGCCACTGCTCTTGCGCTGCTTGGCGCCCCCGCGCAGGCGCTGGACCTTTCGAACATGAGCGCCACCGAACGCGAAGCCTTTGGCGCTCAGGTGCGGGAATACCTGATGGAAAACCCCGAGGTGATCCTTGAGGCCGTGAACCTGCTGGAGCAACGTCAGGCCGCCGCCGAAGCCACCCGCGATCAGGCGCTGGTTGCCGACAACCTGCAGGAGTTGGAAAACGATGGCTATTCCTGGGTCGGCGGCAACCCCGAGGGCGACATCACCCTGGTCGAGTTCATGGACTATCGCTGTGGTTATTGCCGCCGCGCCGCGCCCGAGGTGGCAGAGCTGCTTGCCAAGGATGGCAACATCCGCTGGGTGGTGAAGGAATTCCCGATCCTGGGCGAAGCCTCGGTGCTGTCGTCGCGCTTTGCTGTTGCAACCAAACAGCTGGCTGGCGGCGATGCGTACAAATCCGTGCACGAAGCCCTGATGGAGATGACCGGCGAGCCGGGGGAAGTCGCCCTGCGCCGTCTGGCGGATGGTCTGGATCTGGATGCCGACGCCATCCTCGCCCATATGGATTCCGAGGACGTCACCCGCGAATTGCGCCAGACCCGCGATCTGGCCCAGCGTCTGTCGATCTCCGGCACGCCCACATTTGTTCTGGGCGGTGAACTGCTGCGCGGCTACCTGCCTGCTGATCAGATGGAAGTCTTGGTAGCAGAGAACCGCAAGAACCGCGGCTGACCCGCGCTGCGACCGCAGCCCGAGGAACGCACTGAAACGCACTGAAACGCAAAACGGGGCGCCCTTGGCGCCCCGTTTTTGTTAGTCCTGCATATTGCACCGGTATCGGGCCCTCTGCTTATTCCGCGGCGGCTGCCTCAGCCGCGTTGATTTCTGCAGCCTTCTGTTCGACCTGTTCAACGATATGGTCGACCATCTCTTCATTGCTCATCTTGTGGCTGGCCTTGCCCGCCAGATAGACCATCCCGGCCCCGGCCCCACCGCCGGTGAAGCCAACATCGGTCATCAACGCCTCACCCGGACCATTCACGACGCAGCCGATGATCGACAGGCTCATCGGGGTGTGGATATGGGCCAGTCGCTCTTCCAGCGCTTCAACCGTCTTGATCACGTCGAACCCCTGCCGCGCGCAGGAGGGACAAGAGATGATATTGACGCCGCGGTGCCGCAGGCCCAGCGATTTCAGGATCTCAAAGCCGACCTTCACCTCTTCGACCGGATCGGCAGAGAGGCTGACCCGCAGCGTATCGCCAATGCCCATCCACAAAAGCTGTCCCAGACCGATGGCCGATTTGATGGTTCCGGAGACAAAGCCCCCTGCCTCGGTAATCCCAAGGTGGATCGGCGCATCTGTCGCCTCGGCCAGTTGCTGATAAGCGGCTGCCGACATGAAGACATCAGAGGCCTTCACCGAAATTTTGAACTCGTGGAAATCGTGATCCTGCAGGATGCGGATATGATCGAGACCGCTTTCGACCATCGCTTCGGGGCACGGCTCACCGTATTTGTCGAGCAGGTGTTTTTCCAATGAGCCGGCGTTGACGCCAATCCGGATCGAACAATTGTGGTCGCGGGCGGCCTTGATCACTTCGGCGACGCGTTTTTCATCGCCGATATTGCCGGGATTGATGCGCAGACAGGCGGCGCCTGCCTCGGCTGCCTCAATCCCGCGTTTGTAGTGGAAATGGATATCCGCAACGATGGGCACCGGGCTTTCGCGCACGATTTCCTTCAGCGCCTTGGACGAAGCCTCATCCGGGACCGAGACGCGCACCAGATCCGCGCCCGCCTCCGCGGCGGCCTGCACTTGGGCGATGGTCGCAGCGACATTGGTGGTCAGCGTATTGGTCATGGTCTGCACAGCGATGGGCGCATCCCCGCCAATCGGCACGTTCCCTACATGGATCTGGCGGCTCTTGCGGCGCTCGATATGGCGCCAGGGTCGAATGTGATTCAGCGACATGCGGTCCGTCCCCTATGGTCCTGCTCCTCAGCCGGTAGATACGTGCTGTGGGCCGCGTCTGCAATGGCAGGCGAGGTCAGACACAGTAAAAGCGGAAAAAGGATCAGTCCTGCGCGCCGTCGACCTGCAGCTGCGCCACCAGGGTCGCAAGGGCGCGGTTGCGGTCATCCTCAAGATCGGCAACCTCGAACCGGCCCGAAATCGCATCCGGGGACAGATCGACATTCTTGGTCACCCGTCCACGCTGGCCCACGGGACCAAAATGCTGTCCATTGACGGCAAAATAGATGCCGCTGCTTTCCCCGGTCTTCAGGGTCGGTGCAACTTCGGTCAGTGGAATCTCGAACCGGTCGCCCGGCTCCATGATCCCTTCGAAGATGACGCTGCCATCCGCGGCGGTCACCTCGACCCATGCCGGACGTACGGCAAGCATTTCCGCGCTTGGCGCCACCTCTTCGACGACCTGCGGTACCGTCAGCTGCTGCCCGGCGATGTCCGCAGGCAGGCTGGCCTCCGCCAGTTGGATGGATGGCAGATCGGGTTCGGCAAAGTTGCCAAAGGTGCGCGGATCAAGTGTTGCAATCGGCGCGTCCCGGGCTTCGAGAACCGGAACATCCAGCGCCTGGGGGCGATAGAGCCGGTCCAGCGCCGCTGCCGCAGGATCCGTATCCGCATTCGCCAGGTTCAGCTGCGCGCCTTCCAGCGGGTCCACATCCGCCAGCACAAGCGGCGTCTGATCGACCGGTGCGAACTGCACCTGCTGCACTTCTTTCAGGATGCTCCAGCCGCCGTAGCCGATGCCAGTGATCAGCGCCGCCAGCACCATCAGCGATCCGATGGCGCGTGGCTCCACATGGCTGAACAGACCATCCGCAGAGGGGGCAAAAGGCGTATTGGGCGAGGTGAACGGGTCGCTGCCCAGCCCACTGGCATTTGCCGCTTGTGCACCGGGTGCAACCTTTGCCTTACGCACCGAGGCCTCGGCCGACATGCCGTGGGCAACCGTAAAGCCGCTTTCGCGGCAGAAGGTCTCAAACGCCTCTTCGGGATCCATGTTCAGATAGCGCGCGTAAGAGCGCACATACCCGGCGATGAAGCCGGGCGTGTCAAAAACTGAAGGATCGGAATTTTCAATCGCAGCGATGTAAGACGCCTTGATGCGCAACTCTCGTTGCACATCAAGCAGGGATTTCCCCATGGTTGCGCGCTCGCCGCGCATCATGTCGCCAAGCCGCAGCTCAAAGTCGTCAAAACTTTTGGGCGCGGATGGCTCACCCTGCTCTTTTGATTTGCGCTGAGTAAGGCGCCCGATCATGCCTGCTGTCCCATCTTTACCTGCCGCAACCGGATTTTGATGTCTGCAGAATCACCCTAACGACTCAAGCTGACCAATCCGTTGATGAAACGATAACACACTCAACAGTTTTGAACACAGAACTGTGCACTACCCGGCCAATTCGGCGCGATTCAGCGCACAATGCGACCAAAGACCGTCCATTGCCTTGACCAAAGCGTCGATTTCCAGCGGTCCATGCACCGGCGACGGGGTGAACCGCAGCCGTTCGGTGCCGCGCGGGACGGTGGGGAAGTTGATCGGCTGAACATAAATGCCGAAATCCGACAGCAGCATATCGCTCAACTTCTTGGTGTGAACCGGGTCGCCGACGATAACCGGCACGATGTGGCTACCGTGATCGATAATCGGCAGGCCCAGCCCCTTGAGGCGCATTTTCAGGATCTTTGCCTGTTCCTGATGCTTCTCGCGCAGCTCGGGCGCGGTCTTGAGGAAAGCCACCGAGGCCGCCGCCCCGGCTGCAACCGTCGGGGCCAGCGAGGTGGTGAAGATAAAGCCGGGCGCATAAGAGCGGATGGCGTCGCACATCTTGGCCGAAGCCGCGATATAACCACCCATCACACCATATGCCTTGGCCAGAGTGCCGTTGATGATATCAATACGGTCTGCGAGACCGTCACGCTCGGCGACGCCGCCGCCGCGTGGGCCGTACATCCCCACCGCATGCACTTCGTCGAGATAGGTCAGCGCGCCAAATTCATCGGCCAGATCACAAATCTCTTCGATGGGACCTAAATCGCCGTCCATGGAGTAGATCGATTCGAAGGCGATCAGCTTGGGCGCCTCCGGATCGTCTGCTTCCAGCAGTTCGCGCAGATGAGCCACGTCATTGTGCCGGAAGATACGCTTGGCCCCGCCGTTGCGGCGCACGCCTTCGATCATCGAAGCATGGTTCAACGCATCGGAATAGATGATCAGACCAGGGAAAAGCTTGGGCAGGGTCGAAAGCGTTGCGTCATTCGCCACATAGGCCGAGGTGAACAGCAAGGATGCCTCCTTGCCGTGCAGATCCGCCAGTTCAGCCTCTAGGCGTTTGTGATAGACGGTGGTGCCCGAGATGTTGCGGGTTCCGCCGGAGCCTGCGCCAGTTGCATCGATCGCCTCATGCATCGCGGCCAGAACCACCGGGTGCTGCCCCATGCCAAGGTAATCGTTACCGCACCAGACGGTGATATCGCTTTCGCTGCCATCGGGACGGGTCCAGACCGCATGCGGGAACTGTCCGTTCTTTCGTTCGATATCGATGAAGGTCCGGTAGCGGCCTTCTTCGTGAAGGCTTTCAATCGCTGCGTCGAGTTTCGCGGTATAGTCCACCGGCATCTCCATAGCTGTAAGTCTGGCACCCAGGGCGCTGGCGCGAAGGCAGTCCCATTCACATTTATGAATAACTACCCTAGACGCCGATTTTGATCAACTGCTTACGCAAAAGGCATGTTGCGCAACATTGATGCAGGTCAAATAGACCTAAGCAACTGAGCCCACAACCCGGCGCGGGCGGCTATTTCCTGACAATTGCGTGCCCCGGGGCGCTGAAAGGCGCCGGTCATAGAGGATCGGAAACTTTGGAAAATACCTGCATGGACAGCCGGCTATGGCGGTTCATCCCCTCGTCCAGCTTCCCCACTGGCGCCTCTTTGACGGCGCTGCTACGGTCCGCGACAAATCATCACAAACCATAATCAGAACGCAGGAGTGAGACATGTCATTGAATGAAGTGCTGGACCGGATCGACGCCGATGTGAACGCAGCAACGGACCGGCTGCTGGACCTTCTGCGGATCCAGTCCGTCTCGACCGACCCGGCCTACAAGGCAGAATGCGAAAAGGCGGCTGACTGGCTGGTGGCAGATCTCAAATCCATCGGCATCGACGCCGAAAAGCGCGTAACCCCCGGCCACCCTATGGTGGTGGGCCACGTGGGGCAGGAAAACAAGGACGCGCCGCATGTCCTGTTCTACGGCCACTATGACGTGCAGCCGGTCGATCCGCTGAACCTGTGGAAGACACCGCCGTTCGAGCCGCAACTGGAAGAGACCGAAAACGGCACCGTCATCCGAGGCCGTGGCGCATCCGACGACAAGGGCCAGCTGATGACCTTTGTCGAAGCCTGCCGCGCCTGGCAGGCGATCCACGGCTCCCTGCCCTGCCGCATCACCTTCTTCTTCGAAGGCGAAGAGGAATCGGGCTCGCCGTCGCTGGTGCCCTTCATGAAAGAGCACGCCGAAGAGCTGAAAGCGGATATCGCGCTGATCTGTGACACCTCCATGGTGTCGCGCGGCGTGCCCTCCATCGCCTCGCAGCTGCGCGGGATGCTGAAGGATGAATTCACCCTGGTCGGCCCGCGCATCGACCTTCATTCGGGGCACTACGGCGGCCCGGGCCTCAACCCGCTGCGCGAAATCAGCCGCATCGTCGCCTCTTTCTATGACGAGGAAACCGGCAAGATCGCCGTCGAAGGCTTCTATGAGGGCGTGAAAGAGGTGCCCGAGGACCAGATGCGCCAGTGGGAAGGCTGCGGTTTTGATGCAGACGACTACCTTGGCAACGCCGGTTACACCCAGGCCCATGGCGAAAAGGACCGCAGCATCCTAGAGCAGCAATGGGCGCGCCCGACGCTGGAGGTCAACGGACTGTGGGGCGGCTATAATGGCGCCGGATCGAAAACCGTGATCCCCTCCGAAGCGCATTGCAAGATTACCTGCCGTCTGGTGGGGGACATGGACCCCGACGCGCTGCGCCTGAAAATCCGCAAGCATATCGAAGATCGCCTGAAACCCGACTGCAAGGTGGTCTGGGACAACGATCTGGAAGGATCGCGTGCTTCGGTGATGGATATCACCCGCCCCGAATTCACCGCCGCCCGCGGCGCGCTGAGCGACGAATGGGAGCGCGAGGCGGTCTTCTGCGGCATGGGCGGATCGATCCCGATCGCGGGTTTCTTCAAATCCATTCTCGGCATGGAATCGATGCTGATCGGGTTTGCCAATGAAGATGACGCGATCCATTCCCCGAACGAGAAATACGACCTCAAGAGCTTTCACAAAGGCATCCGCTCCTGGGCGCGGGTTCTGGAGGCTCTGACCAAGTCGTAAGGGGCCAAGATAGGGGAGCGGCGGCTCCCCGCCACGCCCGGCCCTGTGGGCCGGGCATCCCTCATTCAGGGACGTCACACCACTCAGGGAGGTCAGCTGGATGGCATCAGAAATCGAAACGGGCCGCGCCGAGGTGAACGGCGAGGCGATTGCCTACACCCACCAAGGCAGCGGACCTGCCGTTCTGCTGCTGCATGGGTTCCCGCAAACCCGCGCCATGTGGGATACCGTGGCACCACGCCTTGCCGAACAGTTTACCGTGGTGACCGCCGATCTGCGCGGATATGGCGACAGCAGCAAACCAGGCGACATGACCGCGATGAGCTTTCGCGAGATGGGCGCCGATCAGGTGGCACTGATGCATTCTTTGGGCCATGAGAGCTTTCACCTCGTCGGTCATGACCGCGGCGCACGCACGGCGCACCGGATGGCGCTTGATAGCCCAAACGCCGTTGCTAGCCTAACGGTGATGGACATCGTCCCCACCCACCTGCTGCTGGGTGATCTGCACCAAGAGGTCGCCCGCGCTTATTATCACTGGTTCTTTCTCGCGCAGCCCGCGCCCTTTCCCGAGCGGATGATCGGGGCGGACCCGGACTACTATTTTGAAAGCTGCCTGTTGGGCTGGGGCGGCGCGACGCTGGAGGATTTCCCGGCCGAGGCGCTGGAGGCCTACCGCAAGAGCTGGCGTGATCCGGCGTGCATCCACGCGATGTGCAACGATTACCGCGCCGCAATCGATGTGGATTTCGCGCTAGATGCCGCTGATCTGAACTGTCAGGTCTCCTGCCCCGCGCTGGTCCTTTATGGCGCCACCGGCGCTATGGCGAAACAATACGATGTGGAGGCGACCTGGGCGCCCCGCCTAGCCAACATGCGCGCTGCGGCCATTCCGGGCGGGCATTTCTTCGTGGACCAGCACCCATCGGAAACCGCGGAAGCGCTCATGGACTTTCTCAGTGAACAACCAGCGTTCTGACATCCGGTGATCTTGGCACCGATGGTGTCGGCTACATGGGCACTGAGCCTGTGCAGACTCTCGCGGCCTTGGCCGATGATAGAAGGCACAGCGCGGCCGCCCACCCTTACTGCCAATACCCCGCTCTGCAGGCAGCCTACCCCTTGCGTGCGCGCAGGTCTCTTGCGGCCTTGAGCACCAGCAGCACCAAGGGGGCGCCGTGCATCAGCAGATCGAACCAGTCGAGGGCGCGCTGCAATTCGCCTGCAAACAGCATCCTGAGCTTTTCCCACAGGTGCGGTTCGGGGAAGAAAGGCGCCAGCCCCAGAAGTAGCGCGACAATGATCGCAGTCGTCCAGTCGATGGAATCCAGCAGTTTCATGACGCGCGCATCTAGTCCTGATTTTTCGAGGAAAAAGGAAGTGGCGCGGTTGACGGGGCTCGAACCCGCGACCCCCGGCGTGACAGGCCGGTACTCTAACCAGCTGAGCTACAACCGCGCATGGCCTATATAAGGCGTCCCGACCGGTCCCATTTCGGGAATTCCCATTGTTACATGGGACCAGACTTATAAGTGGCGCGGTTGACGGGGCTCGAACCCGCGACCCCCGGCGTGACAGGCCGGTACTCTAACCAGCTGAGCTACAACCGCGCATGGATCTCATATCATCTGCCTTTCGGCATCCCCCATCCGGAGCGGACCCTGGTATTGCCCAAGGCGGGCAGGCAGCAGTGGCGCGGTTGACGGGGCTCGAACCCGCGACCCCCGGCGTGACAGGCCGGTACTCTAACCAACTGAGCTACAACCGCTCGCTGCCCGTTCAGCATCTCTGCCGAACGTTGGGGTGTAATATTCCCAGGCCTCGGGTATCGTCAAGCGGTGTTTTGTCATTTTATCCGCTTTCGGCCAAAAAAATTCATTCCCAGATGTAAAGCATTGAAACCAAGAGGAAAGCTCCCTATCCCTCCCCGCACTCGCGAACCAAAGACCCGTATTCGCCCCGTCGCCGTGAACCAGAGTAACTGTCGGATCAGCAATAGCGCTCAGGGCCGATCCACTGCTCATCCGAATAGCGGTCGCCATGCGCCCATCCCACGGGCAGCACAGTCTCGATCCGCTCCAAGTCCTCAGGCGTCAGCGTCAGATCGGCGCCCGCGACGCATTCCTCAAGGTGTTTGACGCTGCGGGTCCCGGGGATCGGGATCACGTGGTCGCCGCGAGTCAGCAGCCAAGCGTTGGCCAAAGCTGCCGCCGAGGTCCCCATCTGCGCCGCAAGTGCACGGAACTTATCGGTGATCCGCAGGTTCTCACTCAGATTCGGCTCCATGAACCGCGGGTTGCCAGCAAGGAACGGCAGTTGCGGGATCCGCGCCTTCGGAATCGGGTTGTCTGTCAGCAAGGAGCGCCCCACCGGCGAGAAAGCCACAAAAGCCACCTCGAGTTCGGCGCAGGCCTGTACCAGGCCAAGATCGGGGAACCGGGTCGACAAGGAATATTCCGATTGCACAGCCGCAACAGGAAAGGCCGTCATCGCTCGCCGCACGGTTGAGGGCGCCACCTCCGAAAGACCGATCGCGCGTGTCTTGCCCTTTTCCACAAGGCGACCAAGGTTCGCCGCCGTTTCCTCGGGCGTGAAACGCGGATCGCGGCGGTGCGCATAGAACAGATCGACACACTCGACGCCCAGCCGCTGCAGGGATTTGTCCAGCTCTGCCTCAAGATGCTCTACCGAGTTATCAAAGCACCGATTGCCATCGGCATCGCGCGTGATCGTGGCCTTTGTCGAGATCACAAATTCATCACGCGCCCCGGGATTGGCGCTCAGGTAAGATCCGATGGCGTTTTCGGATTTTCCCATGCCATAGATATTGGCGCTGTCCAGCAGCGTCACACCCAGATCCCGGCAGCTGTCGAGAATGGCGTGGCTTTCGGCCTCATTGGTGGGGCCGTACATGTCTGAAAAGGACATCGCGCCATAGCCGATGCATCCGACCTCTGGTCCCTGGGCTCCAAGTTTGCGCTGCTTCATGAACTCTCTTTCCGGCTTCGATTATGTGTTCGTCCAGCGCATGGTGCAGAAAAGAAGCCCGTTTGTCGAACGCTCTTCCCCGTCGTTCTTGCCTGCCCCTTAGCGCTCAGGCAGAATCAGGCCCATCGCCATTTCCCGCTCTGCGTGAGGACACCCATGTTCGACATCCTGTCAGACCGCACCTATCGCCATCTGTTCCTGGCCCAGGTCGTGGCGCTGATCGGAACCGGGCTTGCCACCGTTGCGCTGGGTCTGCTGGCCTATGATCTGGCGGGCAGCGGCGCGGGGCTGGTGCTCGGCAGTATCTTCACGATCAAGATGATCGCCTATGTGGGGATTGCACCCATCGCCGGGGCCTTTGCCGACCGTGTGAACCGTCGCGCCCTGCTGGTCACGCTGGACCTCGTGCGGGCGGCAGCGGCCCTGTGTCTCCCCTTCGTTACCGAGGTCTGGCAGGTCTATGTGCTGATCTTCCTGCTGCAATCCGCATCAGCTGCCTTTACTCCCACATTCCAGGCCACGATTCCGGACATCCTGCCAGAAGAGGACCGATATACCCGGGCGCTGTCGCTGTCGCGGCTGACCTATGACTTGGAAAACATTGTCAGCCCGACGCTGGCGGCGCTGCTGCTGACCGTTATGGCCTATGACACGCTATTCCTTGGTACGGTCGCTGGCTTTGTCGGCTCGGCCCTGCTTGTCGTCTCAGTGCTGCTGCCCAGCCCCAAATCCACCCAGCGGCGCGGTATCTACGACCGCACCACCCGAGGGATCCGGATCTATCTGGCCACGCCGCGGCTGCGCGGTCTTCTGGCGCTTAATCTTGCAGTCTCGGCGGCCGGAGCCATGGTGCTGGTGAACTCGGTGGTTCTGGTGCGCGGAGAGTTGGGCCTGAGCGAAAGCAATGTGGCCTGGGCGATGTTCGCCTTTGGCTTCGGCTCGATGCTGGCGGCGCTGCTGCTGCCGCCCGTTCTGGACCGGGTGCCGGACCGGCCAGTCATGCTGTCCGGCGCCGGGCTGCTGGTTGCGGCATTGCTGGGGCTGGCGGCCCTGGTGGCGATTACGGGCCTCAGCTGGGGCGGGCTGCTGATCAGCTGGTGTCTGGTCGGCATCGGCTATTCGACGGTCATGACCCCCTCCGGACGGCTGTTGCGCCGCTCTGCCCATGCCGAGGACCGCCCGGCCATCTTTGCCGCGCAGTTTGCCCTCTCCCATGCTTGTTGGCTTCTGACCTATCCGCTGTCTGGCTGGCTGATGACCGTCTTTGGCACGCTCACGGCGCTGATCCTGCTGGCGGCGCTTTCTTTTGTCGGGCTGCTGCTGTGCCGTTTCCTCTGGCCTGCCCAAGCCCCATCGGAGATACCCCATAGCCACGCGGATCTGCCGCCGGATCATCCACACCTGCTTGAGCACGGAGATGAGGCGCACAAGCACACCATCATCATCGACGATCTGCACCGCGACTGGCCGACGCGCGGCTGACAATCAGGCGCTCCCCACGCTGCTCCCAGCCGGCGCACTCACCTCCCCCACGCCAACGTGATCCGCCCGACCTTGCGCAAGCCATGCCGGTATTCGAAACCCGCCGCGAATAGAAAGGATACCCCTATGCCCAAAGCCGTCATCTATCGCATGGATTTGCCCAATTACACCTGTGGTTTCGGCACGGCAGCCCTTGATCTGCTGCGTCGCGAAAAATTCGATATCGAAGAACATGTGCTGCGCACCCGCCGGGAAACGGATGCCTTCAAGGATAAGCACCACGTCACTACAACGCCGCTTGTATTCATTGACGGGGAGAAAATTGGTGGCTTCACTGAGCTGAAGAAACACCTCAAGGCCCAGAAGCCGAAACCAAAACGGTTCTGGAAACGCTGATCCACAAGCCCCCCGTCATGCCCGCGGAGCAAAGACGCGCATAAAGCGGGGGGCGTCTTGCCCCCCTGAAACTGGTCCAAGCTGAGTGCGAAATTTTGGGTACATTTCTGGCAACAGAGGAGTGTACCGATGCCGAAGAAACGATTTAACGACGAACAGATTGCCTTCGCATTGAGGCAGGCAGAAGCTGGAACGACGGTCGGCGAGATATGCCGGAAGTTGGGCATCGCCGAAGCGACGTTCTATCGCTGGAAGAAGGTTTATGCCGGGATGGGTGTGTCGGAGATCCGAAGGCTGAAGCAGCTCGAGGACGAGAATGGCAAGCTGAAACGGCTGGTCGCAGATCTGACTTTGGACAAGCCGATGCTGCAGGATGCTGCGAAAAAAGTGGTGAAGCCTGTTCGACGTCGCGAGGTTGTCCGACACTATCAGCATGTGTTCGAGGTGTCGGAGCGTCGGGCCATGGGCTTCGGGCGGGCTTCTCACAGATACCAATCCAGGCGCAGGTTTCTGGCTATGATAGAAGGGGGCTACACGCCTGCGGTGAGAGTGGTGCATTCGGCCACCAAAGCCCCGATCTGGCGGATGAGTCGCGATGCTATCGCAGCGTTCAACGCACGTTTCACTACACTAACGGTACTGGCGGCGGAAACCGGCGTTCACCGCAACAGGATTCTGGCCGTTCTGGAGACGTCGGGTATCAAAAAATTTGAGCCCGACGGCGGGATGTCGGTCCCGTCTATCTTCGAAGCGAAGTCGTGCCGATCTTACCAGTCTTAAAGGTTCAAAGGGCGTGAAGCGTCGCTTTGCTATGGAAAGCATGGAAAACGATTGATTATCAATGTTCTGAGATAAATCACGCGATGACCACAAGTCCCTCTTGACAGGGGGGGCATGAAAACCGACAAAACGTGCAATGTTATGGGTCACTGGCACATTCTGCCAGTTAACCAATTCTTTGCACAGACAACCGATTCGGTTAAGTTTGCCTCCAATTTAACGGCTTTATATCAACAGCTTAGACACCAGGCCAAACCCATGTGGGGCATAACCTTGCACACTTGGCGCATAACCTTGCACACCCTACGGCAACAAAAAGGGCCCGCGAATGCGAGCCCGTTTCGTTCCTCATCTATCGTGCGATGCTGCTATTCGTTTTGCAGCATCTCCATAAGTTTGGCGCTGTCTAATGTGTCGCGGTAGTCTGGCGCAGTGAACGGAGACAGCTCCAATGGAAGGCGAGAGTTTTGCGCATAGGCTTCGGCGAAAATATCTACCGACGCAACACTCACGCCGCGAAACCGGCACAATCCGAAGGCCCGGATCAAGAGCTCGATCACGAGCCCCCAGCGTGAAGCACATGCAAAGTCCAGCCGCTCCAGAAAATCCACATCCACAAGATCGTCGACATTGATCCCTCCATGGTCGGCATAAGCATATACGAGTTGTTCAACTCGATCATGTCGGGATCCTTGCCGGGGTCGGCGCTTTTACCCAGGCTGATCTCATCAAAATGTACCGGCGCCAAGAGGTGGGAGAGCTGTTCTTCGGAATTCACGTAAGTAGCCAGTACCGGCACGCCGGACAGGATCAAGATCAGGGGCCACTCGGGCTCTTTCATCAGTGATTTGAAGCTGTCGAGGAAAATCCGGTTCGACTTGGCTCCCGGTGTGAAAACATGCTGGCACTCATCGTAGTAAAAGCCGATCACCCCGTGTTCGCGGCTGTGGTGACGTACCAGGCCCCAAATTTCGCTTTGCGTCCGCCTCGGCGACACAGGATAGCCCAATTTTTCCAGGGTTTTCTGGCCAAGGTCTTTCCAGCTCACCGATCCGTCCAACTTGCAGTACAGGATCTTCCCCGGCATCCCGTTCGGCATTTCAGTCTGGCTGGCATTGAATTCCTCGACCAGTTTGACTGTCTCGGAAGTCTTGCCGACTCTAGATTCTCCGGTCACCATCAAGCCGCGCGCCTCGAAATGCCCAGCGTTGCTGGCCTTAACGTAGTAGTCGGTCACACAATTGGTGAACGCTTCACGCAGGATCGCTGCCCGCGGGAAGGTGTAGTGTGCGTTTTGCAGAGCGCGCGATGCACTGACGCGTTTTGGGTCTATGAAGCTCATTTGGTGTCCGTGGAAAATCGAGTAGTTAGTGGGCTGTCGTATCGGTCAGTGGATCAAGAAAACTCACCCTCCTGATCGGGGCGACCAAGCCGGATGGGCTTTCGAGTGGTTTTGCTTTTCTGTTTGGGCCGTTGCTTCTCGGACGGTTGCACTTCCTTGGTTTCAGGAGCGGGGTTGGATGGCGCGAGATCAATTACCTCTGCATCTCCGATAGGCAGCACGCCTGGACCTGAGGAGGCCGTCGCCAACGAGCCGGGCGCGACAGTGTCCAATGGCACCCTTGTTCTTACGACCTGTGATGATGCGAACAGGGCCTTTGCCTTGGTCCTGGCTTCTTCGAAGGTCACGTAGCTACGAGGCAGGCGGCGTTCTACGCCGATTTTTTGAAGGAGTTCCTGCCTCTCGAGCCGTACCTTCGCAATACGGTCTTCATAGAGCTTCGTGGTTTCAGGATTCTCACGACGGTAGCTCGCCATCAGGTCAAGGTACTCGACGACGGTGAGGTCAGCGAAAATGGTCGTTTGCAAATCTAGCCGATACAGTTCCGGATCGCCTGGAAAGACTGCGGTCGCAAAATTGAGGTTATCCGGGTCGATGAAGACGGACACCTTCCCTTTCCATTTATCTACAGCTTTCTGAAAAGCGTCCGACGAATAGGAAAGGCCGGACAGAACCCGCACACCTTCGTCGTTTGGTTTAAGTTTGAATTTCCAACCCAGATGCTTACGTCGCAGGTCTTCGTTGACAGCTTTGAAAATCCCCCGAGTTTTATTGATCTCGTTGTAGACCTCAGCCGGGCGCCTTCCGCCCATACCCACGCCCATATGTTTCAAAGATGGGTACTCATCGATGAAGAACTTGGTGATAATTTCGTAGAGGACGTCAATATCAAGGACACCAGCTTTATTGGCATCATACGCTGGCAGTTCTCCAGGTTTGCGCCCCGTATATCCGTGAAGAAGCTTCAGCAGCATCGACTCCGTTGTACCAAACATGCGCTCGACAAACGGCTTGTCAGCGGACGCGTGTGTTCGCACGTCGGTGATCGCGGAACCGACGCCAAGAAGAGCCGTTTTAACCTCAGAGTTTCTCAAACCTGTTCCGTTGTCGTTGCGGATTGGACTTGCCCTGAAAAAGTGGAGAGCACCAACTGAGGAACCAGGAGGTGTTCTATGGGAAATGGCAACAGACCGACGCCGGAGTTTCGGCGGGAAGCAGTCAGACTGGCACTGACCAGCGGTCGGACGCGGCGGGAGATCGCGGAAGATCTGGGGATTGGACTTTCGACATTGACGCGATGGCTCAGTCGCGAGCGAGATGCCAGTGATCCGGTCGAGGCTTCGGTCGACGTGCATGCTGAGTTGAAGCGGTTGCGACGCGAGAACGCAGTGCTGAAACAGGAGCGCGACATCCTAAAAAAAGCCGCAGCCTTCTTCGCGAAAGACGCAAGTCGATGAGCTTTGCTTTCATCGAGGCGGAGAAACCGCTCCGCCACGGCATTCACCGTCGCACCAGCCTCCAAGGTCATCGCGACGGCCAAGGCCTTGGCCTCATCCGGCCACCGGCGATGTCCCGACGCGTAAATCTCGACGCCCAGAGATTTGAGAAACGAATTTGTAGCGCACATTGCGAAACGCACTCCCCATCATGAGATGGAGATCACATCGCAGCCGAAGCCATTAGCAGCAATGTGGGGTTGAGACGGCGCTTACCGTTAAACGGCTGCTTCCGCGCAAATTTGATCGCGGCGCGCGGCACGCGGCGCGCCAAAGAGGGAGGTGCATCGAGCGTGCCTAACTTCAGGACAATTCCTGCAAGCCCCGGCCTGTGGGTGAACAGATGCGTCCCTCAGACTGCGCAGAAACTGAGCTTGACCGCGTCTTTCAGATCGTGCCGCGTGAAGCTGACGGGCCCGCCCGCGGTTATCTGGATGTCCGCTTCCGGGAAAACGGCCCACGTCCGCCAAAATCCGCCCCAGTCGCAGCAAAGAAAGATCGGCAGGCTCTGCCAGGGGGGATGTCCCGGTTGATGTTGAAGTTTGCCTGAAGGGTGGCGTTGCTTTCCCTGAGCCGTAGGCTCGGGGTGATCAAACCGAAAGGAAAGCAACACCATGAAGAAGACTACGACATCGCAGGCGG
>NZ_JBDOQR010000130.1:0-5403 GCF_039839315.1 Phaeobacter sp. CAU 1743
GAGCGCGGTCATTCACTGGACTGTTCGAAGCCCTCAACGAAATCTGTGATCTCTACACACCTCAGGAATGCTGGAACTACTTTTGCGAGGCCGGGTATGCTTCTACATAAACTGGAAACGCTTTAAGTTTTGAACAAAAAACTCTCCGGCAAACCCGGGGCGGTTCAGTTCCCGGGACACAATCCGCGGCTGGACGAAAAACAATGGGTCCTGACCCCAGGGAAACTATTTGATTGTTGTCTTGCTGATTGATGCCTCACCCCACTCAGGAGGTGAAGCTTTCCGCGAACCCGGCGAGGTTCGACCGTTTTGCCTAGTAGGCATGTCACATGTTACTCATTTGTTGGCAGCACAACGGATGACTCTTAAGTTCGCAGCACGCGCTTCTATTGCGATGCGTTGAACTCTTTTCAGCAAGTGCTCACCATTTTCAGCCACTGGAGCAACGTTTACGACCCTACTTGCCACCTTTGAGGCACCGCGAACCGCATCAACCAAATCCTCTGAATTGATCGGCTTGGGTAAGAAATCAGCTGCGTCGGTTTGCAATGTTGGCTTTAGATCAAAAGGATCCTCGCTCATGACCACAAAGCCAATTGCCCTATCTGAAAAGCGTGCGCTCGCCCTAGAAATCAGCTGAAAGCCGTTTGAACGATCACCGGAGAACTCTTTAAAATGTGCGTCTGTTAGAACGACATCGACGTTATCATACCAATCCAGAACTTCTAGCGCCATATCGACGCTGTCGGCGGTGATCGGGTTCCAGCCCTGAAGCTGAAGGATGCTTTGGAGTTCTTCAAGTACAGCTTTATCGTCATCAACAATCAGGATGGTCAATCCTTCGGCTTTGTTGTTTTGGTGTTGCAAAGTCATCAAAGATCCTCGTCAATACACATCTGCGAGGAAGGCTATGAACACAATCAACACCTGATCTCAATACACATTCAGCAACTGCTATACCTCTGCACTCATACACCCTATACGAAAGCCTACATTGCTTCGTTCGCTTGAGTTAAAGTTTCAATTATGAAGATTGATATGCGGGCTTTTGGAAATGCCGCCTCGTGAAGGCCTGACAAAAGTTCGCACTCGATCACATGCAAACAGCGTCAAAAACGTTTTGCATCACGGGCGGCAATCACAAAAGTTACTAGATCATGTGGACGACCAGTCGAATTGACCACCCCATATCTCAAATACCTCGGCCCACAGCGCGCGCTTGCTCACGCAGGACGAACTTCTGGATCTTGCCTGTCGAGGTTCTGGGAATAGCCGTGAGCACAAATGTGCCCGGCACCTTGTAGGGGGCGAGCCTGTCGCGGCACCATTGCCGCAACTCGTCCGTTTCGACGTTGCAACCTTCTGCCAGTTCGACATAGGCGCAGGGGGTTTCGCCCCATTTTTCATGCGGCATTGCGACGACAGCAACGACCGAGACCGCCGGATGATTGTACAGCACCTCCTCCACTTCGATCGAAGAGATATTTTCGCCGCCGGAGATGATGATGTCCTTGGACCGGTCCTTGAGCTGAAGATATCCATCGGGATGAACGACACCCAGATCACCGGAATGGAACCAGCCACCGGCAAAGGCCTTCCGGGTGGCTTCGGGGTTGCGGAAATAACCCTTCATCACGACGTTACCGCGGAACATGACCTCGCCCATGGTTGTCCCGTCGTGCGGGACCGGCTGCATGGTTTCCGGGTCCAGCACATCAAGCCCTTCAAGCGGCAGGTATCGCACGCCTTGGCGCGCCTTAAGGCGGGCTTGCTCCTCGCTTGGCAGAGCTGACCAGCTGTCGTGCCAGTCGTTCACCACTGCGGGGCCGTATGTTTCAGTTAGACCGTATAGATGGGTCACCTCAAAGCCAGCCGTTTTCATATCCGCGAGCAGCTTTTCCGGCGGCGGCGCGGCTGCGGTGAAGAACTGCACGCCGTGGTCCAGCACGCGCTGTTCCTCAGCAGGTGCCGCGATCATCAGGGACATCACGATGGGCGCGCCACACAAATGCGTCACCTGCTCGTCCGCCAGCGCGTCCCAGATCGGTTTGGCGCGGACCTGGCGCAGGCAGACATGCGTGCCGATGATCGCCGACAGTGTCCAGGGAAAACACCAGCCGTTGCAGTGAAACATCGGCAGCGTCCAGAGATAGACGGCATGTTTGCGCATCGAGGTAGTGAGCGCGTTGCCCTGTGCCAGAAGATAGGCGCCCCGGTGATGCGAGACGACGCCCTTTGGATCGCCGGTGGTACCCGACGTGTAGTTGATCGATATCGCGTCCCATTCATCCTCGGGCATCAGCCAGGCAAAGCCCGGATCGCCTGCCGCAAGGAAGGCTTCGTAGTCCTGTCCTGAAAATGCGGACCTTGGGCCGGAATATTCGGGATCGTCCACCTGGATCACCAATGGCGTGACATTGGCCAGTGCCAGCGCCTGCCGCATCAGAGGCATGAATTCTGCATCGACGATCACGATCTTTGAATGTGCATGATCAAGCTGGAACGCGATGATTGCCGCATCCAGACGGGTATTGATCGCGTGCAGCACACCGCCGCACATCGGCACGCCATAGTGGCATTCCAACATGGCGGGCGTGTTGGGGAGCAGCGCGGAAACCGTATCACCGCGCCCGATACCGCGCTGCGCCAGCGCCGAGGCAAGCCTGCGGGAGCGCGCGTAAAACTCCGCATAGCTCCGGCGCAGGGCGCCATGGATGATCGCCGTGTGTTCAGGAAACACGCAGGCAGCGCGCGCAAGAAAACTGAGCGGCGTCAGGGGCTGGTGATTGGCCGGATTGCGGTCCAGGTCGGTGTTATAGGGGTTTGCAGTCATGGCTCAGGCATCCTGCCACTGGGGCGTGCGTTTTTCGATAAAGGCGCCGATGCCTTCCCGGGCATCAAGGGCGAGCATATTGTTGACCATAACCTCAGAGGCATAGTCATAGGCCTCCTTCAGCGGCAGTTCCCGCTGGGCATAGAAGGCCCGCTTGCCCGTTGCCAGCGTCATGCTGGATTTCGAAGCGATCTTCAGCGCCATCTCCTGCGTTGCAGCCCGCAGCGCATTGCCGCTGACAGCACGGTTGATCAATCCGATCTCGACCGCGCGCTCGGCAGAGGTCATGTCTCCGGTCAGAAGCATTTCCATCGCGTTCTTGGCAGCGACGTTGCGGGACAGGGCCACCATAGGCGTCGAGCAGAACAGCCCGATATGCACGCCGGGTGTGCTGAACTGAGCGCTGTCCGCAGCGATGGCCAGATCACAGCTTGCCACAAGTTGACAGCCAGCGGCCGTGGCAATGCCAGTGACCTCGGCGATCACCGGCTTGGGGCAGTTGACGATGCCCTGCATCACCCCCGAACACATGGACATGATCTTGGTAAAATAGGCTTTGCCGCAATCAGGCTGTGCGCGCCCGGAGGTCATTTCCTTCAGATCGTGGCCCGCACAAAAGGCAGGGCCGTTGGCCGCAAGAATGATCACGCGGACGGCAGGGTTTTCCCCTGCCTCTGCAAAAGCGGTGCCGAGCGCAGTCAGCATCGCTTCGGAGAGGGCATTACGCCGCCGCGCATCGTTCAGTGTCAGGCGCAGAAGACCGGCCTCGTTCAGGTCTTTCAGGAGGATATCATCCGTGGTCATGAGCAATCCTTCATCGAATGTTGATTTCGACGCTGTCCGCCAGCGTATTGGCGATGAAGCAATAGCGGTGAGCACGATCCTGCATTTCAGACAGCTGCGCGTCCTCCACGGAGAACCCCGTGTCGAAACGCACCACCGGGTTGAGATCGATCCGGGTGACCGACATCTGCCCCTTGGCGTTCTTGCCCAAATGCGCCTCGGCATAGTCGTGATAACTCGCCACGGGCCAGCCCGCCTTGGCGCAGAGGGCCAGAAAGGTCATCATGTGGCAACTGGACAGGGCCGAGGCCAGCGCCTGTTCGGGGTTGGTGCTGGATGGATTGCCGCCCCAATCCGGGGCGGCGTCCACCTGGACGTCATAGCTGCTGTTGTACTGCACGGTATGTTCGCTGGAGAACTTGCCGATGTGCAAAACGGGTTCGGCACGCTGCCAATGCAGCGCGATGGCGAGATCAGACATGTTTCAGGCCTTTCGTATCGTGCGCTTACGCCGCGGCGATTTTCTTTTTCGGATCGTAGAAAGGCCGCTCCACCATGGTGGCGCTGGTCGGTCCGGAATGCGTCACCACCTCGACATGGGCGCCAAGGGTGGCGTGTTCCGCCGCGACCATGGCCAAGGCGATATTCCGGTCAAGGCGCGGCGAGTAGACCGCCGAGGTCACCTTGCCGATGGTCTCACCTTCCTTGGTGATGGCCCAGAAGGTGGTGTTCGGGCCCTTCAGCGGCTCGCCTTCCAGAACCAGACCGATCTGCTGCCGCTTGGGACCTTCCTCCTTGATACGGCGCAGCGCAGCCTTGCCGATGAAATCGGCGTCCATATCCAGGTTCACAAGCCGGTCAAAGCCCAGCTCGAAGGGGTTGGTGTTGATATCGGCATCGGCGTGATAGGACAGCATGCCCCCCTCGATCCGGCGGATCGACGAGGTATGCCCCGGCTTCAGACCGTGCTGCATGCCTGCCGCCATGATCCGCTCCCACAGGGCGTCGCCCTGGCTGCCATCCCGCAGGTACAGCTCATAGCCCAGCTCGCTGGACCAGCCGGTCCGCGACACCACCAGCGGAATGCCGTCCAGATCGTATTCGCGCAGCCAGTAATACTTGAGATCCATGATCTCCTCGCCAAAGAGCTCCTGCATGACGAGGCCCGATTTCGGCCCCTGCAGCTGCAACGGCGAAACATCCGGTTCACAGATCTGCACGTCCATGCCGGAGTGGACCGCCACCCCCTGCGCCCAGAGCAGGATGTCGCTGTCTGCGAGCGAAATCCAGAAGTGGTTTTCGGCCAGGCGCAGCAGGATGGGATCGTTCAGGATGCCGCCTTCGGCATTGGTGATCAGAATGTATTTGCACTGGCCGACGGCCATCTTGGACAGGTCCCGCGGGGTGAGCATCTGGACGAATTTCGCCGCGTCCGGACCGGTGATTTCGACCTGCCGCTCCACCGCCACATCGCAGAGAATCGCATCGTTCACCAGGTTCCAGAAGTTCTGCTCCGGATCCCCGAAGTCGCGCGGGATATACATATGATTATAAACAGAAAAGCCCTGCGCACCCCAGCGCACGGTGGCATCGAAATAAGGAGATTTGCGGATCTGCGTGCCGAAACCAAAGTCATCTGCTTGTGTCATGTTTTCGCCCTCTTAAAGCGTTTCCAGTTTATGTAGAAGCATACCCGGCCTCGCAAAAGTAGTTCCAGCATTCCTGAGGTGTGTAGAGATCACAGATTTCGTTGAGGGCTTCGAACAGTCCAGTGAATGACCGCGCTC
>NZ_JBDOQR010000131.1:0-5356 GCF_039839315.1 Phaeobacter sp. CAU 1743
CTCACGGGCATGCTGGCTGCGGGTGAGTTCGGTCCAGGCCATCGTGGTCTCCGTTCAGTGTCGTACCCGAACAGAAACACAACCTCCTGAACTCACTCAATTAGTTTCAAATCGGGCTCTAAGGCCGGCTCCGGCGCTCCAGTTTTGCGAAAAATCTTACGCTGATCGATTTTCGCATCTCCCTTGCGCCTGAGACCCTGACGGTACCGGACCGGGCGGTCAGCTTATTAACCGCGTGACAATCCCCCTCAAACGCCTACGCAGCAAGCCCGCGCGCCTCTATGGCGCACTCGCCCTGAGGCGCCCCGTACCGGGACCACCCGGCCCGAAGCTTGCGAAAATCTAAGTGACTTCAAAATTCGCAAGAAAATGTAATGTTATCAATGCTCTAATTGCCTTTACTGTTGACACGCCCGCCCGCCTTCAGTAGGCTGCACGTCAATCGGAACACCCGCATTTCAGTTGGTCCTGTTCCGCCTATCAGAACACGAATGCCGGCGTTTCGCGCCGCGTGGCTCATGCCGCGCGCGGTGTCTTTTCGCCTGAGGAGAAGACAACCACATGCCTCTGCTCGCCGTCATCGCCGATCCGCATTTCGACAGCTGGAACAGGTGGACTGCGGACCCGCTGACGGCGACGGGGATGGACGTTGTGATTCATAAACACCAGCCCGATTTGCTGGTGCTTGCGGGAGACCTGTCAAACGATGCAGTGCGGACCTGGCCGACAATCTTTACGCGCCTCGAACGCCTCATCGCGCTGGAGAAGGTCGTTATCGTTCCCGGCAACCATGACTATTATTTCGGCCGCCTCGACGGGGAACACCTGATGCGTGAAGTGTGCTCCGATTTCGGTGTGCGCTTCGCTCAGAAGGAGGAGATACGGGTCGGTACCGCTCGGGTCCTCTGCTGCACGTTGTGGTCTGATTTCGCGCTGAACCGGGATGTCCGTGGCGCTGTCGAGACGGCCAGAAGGGTCATGAATGATTACCGTCAAATCAGGATCGGGGTGCCAGGCCTGCCGTTCATTCAACAGGAAACGCGTCTCATAACTCCGAGGGACGTACTAGCCGTGCATCTCGATCATCGGGCCTGGCTGGATGCCGCCTTACGCGAGCCCCATTTCGCCGGTGATTCAGGCAAGACCGTCGTCGTCACGCACCATGGGCCGAGCCCGGCAACGGCCGTCGGTGTTATTGATGCCCTCACGCCGAGCTTCCACTCAAATCTTGATGATCTGGTCTACGAAATGCAGCCCGATGCCTGGTTCTTCGGACACTCACACCGGCGATGTGGTGCGCAAGTAGGCCAGACCGTGATCAAAAACGTGTCGCTCGGATATCCTGAAGAACTGGGGACCCATGCACTGGAACTCGGGCCGCTAATGTTCTTTGAGACGGACTGAGCGGATGGAAACGAAACGACCCCTCAGGTCCGACCTTCTCCAGCCCGTCCAGCTCCGCCTGGACGGGCTCTTTGAGCGTATTCAGCATCTCGAGCGGGCCCTGGAGGAAGTTCCGGATGGCTTGTCTGACAACATACGGCGACGGCTCGAGCGCGCCGCACTCTTCCGCGGACTGAACGCGATTCAGCGCAGCTATGAGGCCATCGCGACGGTGCTGTGCCTCATACTAGACGGCAGTACGCCGGACGATGAGGAGAGCTGGTATGGTGACGCCCTAGACCAGCTCTCCGGGACCGGCTCAGGCCGGGTACCGGTCGTGCCGCCCGCACTGGCTGATCTTCTGCGTGTGGTCGGCGTCTATCCAGATTTTGACCCGGTCCTTGAGCTCGAACCGAATCTTGCAGTTCAGCGGCGGCGTCATGCGGCAGCCCTTCGAGCCGCCCCGATGCTGTTCGACGCTCTTACGACGCTGGACGCCCGGCTCATCAACGGCACGCTCCGGATCGGCTGCGCACCCGATCCGGAGTTCGTTGCTCAGCATCCGGGTCGCGTGGAGCGCGCCAGGGCCCGGGAACGAGCCCTCCGGCGCGCGCTAAGCCGCATCGAGGAGGCCTTCCAGGACCGGGGCCATTGTGTCGTGCCGTTCGGTTCAGTGGTCGAGCACAGAGTCCATGGGCGTTCCGACTTGGACCTGCTCGCCCCGGGAGAGGTGTCACGCGAGGATCAGAGAGTGCTCTGGAGCGTCGCGGAAGACGTCACGCGCGCGGAGGGCGTGGAATTCGATCTGCACTTCCCGGCGGTGTACGCCGGCGATTTTCTGGACCGGATCAAGGTGATCTTGGGCGGCAAGATCGCTCCCCTACGCGACCTCCTCGCGGCCGCGAGAGACCAGAAAACTCATGAAAAATAAGAGCCTAGACGATGGATTTTGACGATTATATAGACCCTTATCGGCCCTTCAGTGATGAAGTGGATACCCTTCTCGCTCTCTTCCACGATGACTCCCCGAACTGGACGGTTCAGCAGCTCACCCCCTGTTTTCGACATCTCCTAGAGGATTATGTCGAACGACTTCTGAACCGGCCCGCCTGCGAACGAGAGAAGCACGTCCACCAGTTTCTAAAACACGCCGCTCAACTCGGTTCCGCGCCGCCCTCTCAGGCAGAACTCGACCAAGCGCCGGTGCTGCACGGATGGTGCGCGGCCGTGCTGGGCAGCACACCGTTTCTAATCGGTCAGTCCACTGGACACCCTCTACTTCGACGGGGGGTCCGGACCCGCACATCGCCGCTTTTCCAGATCGCGCCGGACTACGCATGGGCGCGTACCTGGAACAGATATTACGCGCTGAGTGGGTATACGCCAGAGCTCCTCTTCAAGCTGCAAGCGGACGGCGTTGTCGCCGCAGATGTCCAGCTCATACGGCTCGATAGGAGCTCGTTGCACTGATGACGGATTCTGAAACGATGCGCACAGTAGAGCTTATCGAGAAATTACCACGTTCCGACACGTGGATGTGCTATATTTTGTTAGGGTATGGATGTATTTACATAGGTCAAACCGGCGCCGGTGAAAAGCGCTTTCACAGCACACTTCAAGAAAGGCCGTGGGCAATCAGTATCCGCTGGATAGATGTCCGAAAGCTTGGAATCCATGATAAATACGAAAGGGAAAATTTAGAAGCACAGGTGATTTTTAGAATATTCGAATCATGCGGCGAGTTAGGAGAAAAAGTCCACGTAACAAATAAAAAATTCACTCGATCACTAGGCCGATTCTCAAAAGAGAAAAACCCCGTGAATCTGGATAAAATTATTAAAGCTTTCATGGATCTCATCACGTCGCACAAAGACTCGCGTGGATACTACCTTATAGATAAGGAGGTCTCACATGACAATATGACAGACGAAGACACGCGGCAGCTATCACAAAAGCGGATGAGTAGAATAATGTCCGGCTATAATGGATTAAACCCGAAAAGCTTCACTTATTTTGAAATCATATTGCCCAACAATGCGAACTAACGATCTGGAAAATATTAATAGATGGATTTCGGGTGAATAACATTCTTTCAGATATTGACGTGATCGTGTTCGACGCGTTCGGAACACTCATCGAGATCACGGATAGGCGCCGACCTGTCGCGCACCTAAAGCGGAGAATGAGTCCTGAGAAGGTGAGCCTTTTTCGAAGGTTGGCGATGACCACAAACATGACGCTGCCCGCGATCGACGCTGAGATCGAGGGCGGGGCGACAATCGGGGACTTCGTCGTATCGCAAGCCGCAATCGCCCGCGAGGTTTCTTCGGTCCGTGTCCGTCCCAGGGTCCGGGAAATGCTCGCGGCCCTGCCGGTACCATACGGGCTGTGCAGCAACATCAGCGTCGATTACGTGTCGGCGCTGGACAGGTTCCCAGAAATCAAGCCGATGTTTCGGATCTTCTCATGTTTTTCCGGCTGTATGAAGCCAGACCCCCGCATCTATGAGCTGGTGCTTGAGACCTCTGGCGTATCAGCGGACCGCATCCTCTTCGTTGGCGACACCCCTGCGGCCGATATCGATGGGCCGGTCCAAGCCGGAATGCGCGCGATGCACATAGAGGATCTGATCGCGGCCCTCACCGGGGGAGGGGCGGGGACGGGCCGACCGGACACTTTCCTCAGAGCGTTTCGCGCGGCCCGAGGCTCCATTTCAAAGGACCTCGACATAGAAAGTTGACCGGTCAGAGTCCGCGTCGGCTCGTGATGGTACTGATGCGAAAAATGGTACCACCTTCGCGGCTATCAGGTCTGAGGCGCAGCAGTCCGCTGCCCCGTCTGCGAAACGACCCGTGGGTCGACAAGTATGTCATCTAGGGGGTGAGGATGCAGCTCATGCCAGCGCGCTTGCGCGGCGAACGCAACAGCGTTCTCTTCCACCCACCGACGACTACCTGCGGGCGCATTTCGTGTCGGAGCAGCGTGCTCCCTCGGCTTGTCGACCATACCCAACTCCTCCACGGCACTATGGGTGGAGTACTACCAAAGGGACCACTTCTGGAACCCGAAATCCGGTCTTGATGAGTTCTTATCCTGCCGATCACGTTGCGAAAAAATATTTCGCAACAACAACTTAGATGTGGAAAACCTCGAGATTCTCTTTGGCGCTTTCATGCTGTGAGGCCATGTTCTCTGCAGTGAGACACGAGGAGACGCCTATGGCTGACCGCAGCGGCGAATGCGAAAATCAAAACCGGGTAGGCTTTCACATGATGGGTATGCCGGTCCCGGCATCACTCAAAAGACCCGGCGTCATGTCCACAGCGGAGCTCGCCGCGTGGGCGCAGGTCGGGAAGAACATGGTCCCGAAGCTCGCGCGTCGGTTCGGCTTCCGAGAACTCACCGGGAACGCGAAACACCGTCGTTATTCGGTGCACGATGTCCTCAAGAAGGTTCTCGGGGTCACCCCTCAGACCCCGGAGGATCTGGAGCGTCTGCTGATCCCGCTTCAGAAGGCGTCGTGGGTGTCGCAGATGACCGGCCTCAGCGTGTCAGCGATCAGCGCCGGCGCTTGCGAAAAACGTGGCGTTCTCCCCTCTCCGATCGAGCTGACCGTTACTGGACAGGACCAGGCCCCGGCCCGGGGACGGCGCTGGATCCCGGCCCAGATCGAGGCGCATCTCCGGGGTGACCCGATCCCGTTTCTCGCACCCCAGACCCCGGACCGGAAAGCCCCGCTGAAGGGCGCCCAGGAACCGGCCTGTAACGTCTTCGCCGCGATCTGCGGCGCTAACGCCGAGGAGGCACTCCAACTCCAGCCGTAACGAACAGTCCCTGTCTTTCGGGGTCAGCAAGACAACGACCCCTCGTTACGGGTCGCCCGATAACGCCAGAAAAGCCCTGTAACGCCATAAGCTTAGAGACCACCGACCGATGATGCACACTACCCCCGCCGCGCCAACGATGAAAGATG
>NZ_JBDOQR010000132.1:0-4945 GCF_039839315.1 Phaeobacter sp. CAU 1743
TGACACTGGAAACCGTCGCCGCGATTTGCGACACTGCTCCCATGGACCCGGCGGAAATCGCCGCCCTGTAATTGCGGCCGAGCTAAGGCCGAAGAACAAAGTTACACCAGTTCCCGGGACACAATCTGCTTATGGCTCTGCTGTTGAGAACGCTCGATAGCCTCATGATCTATACCGAAGCTTTCGCCATCAACGCGGGCGGTCCAAACGACGCGACATCGTTCCTTTCGCTTGAGCTCGGTGAGGAAATTGCAGCCTTCAACTACGGTCCCGCTGCCGCGAGGTCTGTGGTCTATTTCCTGTTTGTCCTGTCTGTGGCTTGGGTTTTTCGCATACAGATGCAACGGGGTCAGCCTGAAGGGGCGAGTTGACAGATGATCAGCGCTCGATCCCAGCATAACCCTTTGCTCTTCATCACTCGGTGCGTCGTCTTTGGGCTATTGGCAGCGTTCATCATCGGCCCGCTTTTTCAATCAATATTGATCAGTTTCACTGTGACGGTTGCTCATGACGGGTACGAACTAGGACAAAGATCTCTTCTGAACTACGCCAATATCTTCAGAGACCCAGACTTGGTCGCAGCACTTGGGAACTCGCTCACTTATGTGACAGCAAACGTCGCGATTACGATCCTTGTGTCGCTCCCAACAGCATACGCACTATCAAGGTTTCGTTTTGTAGGGGACAGACATGTTCTGCTTATGCTGCTTGCGTTCCGCATCACTCCGCCTGTGGTGCTTTCGCTTCCTGTCTTTCTTCTGTTCGCCGAGCTGAACTTGCTGAACAATCCGCTTGGGATCGCGCTGGTTCATTGCCTCTTCAATATACCGATTGCCACATGGATCCTTGAGAGCTTTATCTCTGCGGTTCCCAAGGAGTTTGACTGTCAATGAGCGTTTAAAAGTGACCCGGTTTCAGCGTTTGATTTTGACCCGCCTATTGGGTGCCAAAGCCCCCAGGCGGACCGCCCTCATATAGCGAGTCCGTCTGGGGGCTTTGCTTGCGATGCGGCTATTTTTCTCTGCGACTTTTGCTCTGAGCGAAGCGATATGACGTGTTGCCCGTTTCGATGATGGCACAGTGGTGCGTGACGCGATCCAAGAGCGCAGTTGTCATCTTGGCATCACCGAAGACAGCGACCCATTCCCCGAACTCCAAGTTGGTGGTGATGATGACGCTGGTTTTCTCGTAGAGCTTGCTGATCAGGTGGAACAGCAACGCGCCGCCGGATTTCGGGAACGGGATGTAGCCCAACTCGTCGATGATGACGCAATCCAGAGCCGACAGCTGCCGGATGATCTTCCCGGCATTGCCGTCGGCCTGTTCCTTGATCAGAGCATTGATCAGATCGACCGCGTTGAAGAAGCGGACCTTCTTGCCGTTGTTGATCAATGTGGTTCCAAGCGCGATGGCGATGTGAGTTTTGCCTGTCCCGGTTCCGCCGACCAGGATAAGGTTGTGCGCCTCTTCAGTGAACTGACCCGAGCAGAAGGGTTCGATCTGGGCCTTACTCACCGCGGCCGCGCCGTAATCGAAGGTGGCGAAGTCCTTATGATGGGGGAACTTCGCGATGCGCATTTGATACTGGATGGAACGCACCCGCCGCTCTACGGTTTCCGCGTCGATCAGTTGCTTTATCGCTGTGGTCAGACTTGGTGGCTTGCGCGCGGACAGCAAATCATGGGCGCAAGCTGCCATTCCATGCAGCCTCAAGGCGGTCAGTTGGTCGATGAGAGCGTTCATGCGGCAGCCTCCTCGGCCGAGCAGAGCGCCTCATAGCGCTTGCAGTCGGCCTCGGGCCGCACGGTCAGCTGCGGATAGACATTGCCCTCATTCAACGGCGTGATGATTGGCTCCACCAACTGGTTGATCAGATTAGTGATGGCAGGAAGGCGCAACGTGTTTTGTTCAACTGCCAATTCGCAGGCCGTCTCCACCACCTCGATTCCGTGGTCCTGGGCCAGTAGAAGCAGATCGACGAACTCCCGGTCCCCGCCTTTGCCAGCCATGTAATGCTCCCTGATCCGATGCATGGCCTCAGGCAGTTGCCAGTCCACAAAAGGGGCGCCGTCGCGCAGAGCGCCGGGCTTGCGATCCAGTAGAGGAACATAATGCCAAGGTTCAAAGTAGCTGACGTTGCGGGTGAAGCGACGCTTGTGCTCGGCAATAACGTCCTGGCCTGACACCAGCACGATCCGGCTCGCATAGGCGCGCAAGGAGACATGCTGGCCTGCAAACCGGGAAGGCACGCTATAGCGATTGCTGGCATATTGAACCAGGCAGGTGGAACGGACCCGCACCGTCTTTTCCACATAACCATCAAAAGCCCGCCCCAGGGGGCGCAGCTCGGCGCGCTCATCTTCAAAAACCTCCGCAATCGTGCGGGACGATTGTTCAGTGTGGGCGCGGCTTGCCAATTCCTCGCAGCGCAGACGCAACCAGTTGTTCAGCCCATCCAGATCATCAAAAGCTGGCATGGGAACAAACAATCGGCCTCGTAAAAAATGGACCTGGTTCTCCACCTGACCTTTCTCCCAACCCGACGCGGGGGTGCAGGCAACCGGCTCCATTACATAGTGGTTCATCAATGCCAGGAACCGAGGATGGAACACTCGGTCCTTCGAGCGGGAGACATAGGTCACCATCGTTTTGGGATTGTCGATGATCACCCGTCGCGGAACCCCGCCGTAGAAGGACAGCGCCCGTACAAAGGCATCCAACACCATTTCTTGGCTCTCGCCGGGATAGGCTACGACAAAAGGTTTGCGACTATGGCACAGGCGGAAGTGAGCAACCTTTACCTTCTGCTCGACACCACCGAGAACCACGCGCTCTTCACTCCAGTCAAACTGGAGCGCATCACCAGCAGCAAAATGCAGGGGGATAAACGCCTCTCCCGATCCAGCATCGGCACGTTTGAGGTCTCGGATAAATCGCTGAACCGGAGAATAGGACCCAGTATACCCTTCCGAGACGAGCTGTTCGTAAAGCTTCGTGGCCGTCCGCCGCTCCCGGCGCGGGCGCTTGTGATCCTGCTCGAAAAGCTCTTGGAGCCGCGCGTCAAATCCATCGCACAGCTTATGCCGGGCCGGTGGCGCTTGCCGCTGATAGCTCGGTGGACTGTCGTCCTTCAGATACTTCTTCACCGTGTTCCGCGACAAACCGGTTGCCCGCGCCACAGATCGGATGCTGCGACCCTCAACCAATATCCAACGACGGATCTTCGATACACTTTCCATCAATATCACCTGCTCATTCCTCCGCGCTATCCAGCGCGGATGCTAACGTGGCAGGTGGGTCAATTTTACTCGCTCATAACCCACCCAAGTGGGTCAATTTCGCATGCCGATTCACAAGTTTGACGAAACGGCCTTTCTCGACGGTCACTCTAGGCCCGCTTTCTTCGTCAGATTTCTAATGCCCGTGATCGCGCCTGGCGTCGGTGTGGCCTGTTTCTTCTGCTTCATATTCTCTTGGGTAGAGGTGGTTTTCGCGCGTGTTTTAACGTCCACTGGCGGCAAGCCTATCGCTATGGCCATCGAAGGTCTTTTCGGTTTCACAACAGACATTGGCTTGGTCATGGCTATGACCATTGCCTCTGTCCTTCCGGGTATTCTGTTGATCTACTTTGTTAGAGATTACATCGCCCGTGGCTTTCAGGTTCGGGCCTGACACAAGAACTTGAGGAAGACTTTGCAACGCGGACGCCCAACCAGCTCTGAAGACGCATCGAAACTGATGACTGAAGTAGAACTGGTGATCATGAGGGTTCTTTGGGCCTGCGGTGAAGGGACTGTCAAAGAGGTGGTGGAGAAACTACCGCAAGAAGAAAAGAGGAAACTCACAACGGTCGCTACCTTCTTAAAAATCATGGGCGACAAGGGCTTCGTAACGAGTAGGATGACGGGTCGGAGTTTGACGTACTGCCCGTCGGTCGATCTAGAAGACTACCAGCTGACAACGCTCAGGGATCTTCGCGAACGTCTCTTTGACGGCTCTGCGATAGATCTAGTGGAACGATGCCTCGATATCTTCGATCTCGGCCGTGTAGAGCTTGAACAACTGCTATTTCTCATAGAAAAGAGAGAAAAATAGGTCAGCAAGCCTGACTTACTTAACATAATAAACCTTATGGGGTCGAGTCCGGCTGAGGGCAGAAAACCCCTCTAAGCAGTTTTGGGCCTCTTTATCCGCCATCGATACTCGCCTGTGGGAGTGGGCAAAAGCTGGTGGTCAAGCGGCGCGCTTTGAGACGCCTAGCCTTCCGTCAAGAACAGCAGCCCGAGTAACGGCAACCCGATGCGCGCCCCGTGGTGACCATCTCATGCGCCGACGTTTGCCCATGCGGGTGTTGCCGATGTCATCAACACAGCCCTCTGCTCGGGACGATGAAACAGCGAGGCCAGTTCGGTGTCGATGGCCGTAATCAACGAGCGCGTCGAAGTTGTTCGCAAGGTAGGAATAAAGGTCCTGGCACCGAGCTCTGACGCGCTTGGCCGCTTCTCGTGATTCTCGGCTTTCGGCGTGCAGACGATCGCAGTCGATCTGAAGAACTTTGAGGATTGTCGCGGCGGTCATCACTTTGCCGTGCCAAAGGTACCAACGCAATGTATCGGCAGGTCGCTCGAAGAGGAGCGGCAACCCTGAGAATTCCTTCGATTGCAGAAGCCCCCGCACCGCATTTTCGATGTGCTTGACCCGCATCGAGATATGCCACCAGTCCAGTATGTGGGTGACTGGACCTCGAACGGCACGCCTCACCAAATTCGGCAGAGCAGGTTCGCCATCTGAGATCACGGTTACTTTGCTCTGACCGTCCCTGAACCGCCCCGGGTTTGCCGGAGAGTTTTTTGTTCAAAACTTAGGCGACGTGATCAAGAGCGTTTATGCTTGCGTAGAAAGTTTCCTCCACTTCTTGCGGCGGCCGATAGCCGATGGCGCCATG
>NZ_JBDOQR010000133.1:0-4939 GCF_039839315.1 Phaeobacter sp. CAU 1743
TCGCAAAGATCAAGGAATTCAGAGCCATAGCGACCCGCTACGAAAAGACAACGTCCAGCTACGCCGCCAATTGGCATCTCGCGGCTGCCATCATCGCCTCACGATGAATGTCCACAGACCCTAGTTGAGGTAAATCAATATCAGCAGAAACGACCAAAAGCAGCACAGCAGTATTTGCAGGCTGACCGCGGCAAGCAAGAACAAGGTCTCCCGCGCGGATTCGCCCTCCTGTTGGAGGTCTGCCCCCTGAAACCCGGCGCGCGTGGACCTGCCACACGCGCCAGTTATCGCTTATCAGAGACGTTCGATCGCCAGGGCGATGCCCTGACCGCCGCCGATGCACATGGTGATGAGGCCCAGCTTGCCGCCAGTGCGCTCCAGTTCATACAGCGTCTTGATGGTGATCAACGCGCCGGTGGCGCCAACCGGGTGGCCCAGTGCGATGGCACCGCCGTTGGGATTCACCTTGGCCGGATCAAGGCCCAACTCCTTGTTCACCGCCAGCGCCTGCGCGGCAAAGGCTTCGTTGGATTCGATCACGTCGAAATCGCTCGCCTTGAGGCCGGTTTTCTTCAGCAGGTTCTGCACCGCGGGCACCGGGCCGATGCCCATCACCTCGGGGCGCACACCGGCATGGGCGTATCCAACCACCCGCGCCTTGGGCGTGAGACCCGCCTTTTCGGCGGCCTCGGCCCGCGCCATAACCAACGCCGCTGCACCATCATTGATGCCCGAGGCGTTGCCCGCGGTCACACGGCCATCCTTCTGGAACACCGGACGCAGACCGGCCAGCGCCTCCATCGAGGTTGCCTTGGGGTGTTCGTCCACCTCAAACGGCACCATGTCGCGCTTGACCTTGACCTCAACCGGCACGATCTGGCTGGCGAAATATCCCGCCTCGATCGCTGCCGCGGCGCGGGTCTGGCTGGTCAGCGCGAATTCATCCATCTGTTCGCGGGTGACGCCGTGTTCATCCGCCACGTTTTCCGCCGTGACCCCCATGTGGCCGGTGCCAAAGGGGCAGCTGAGCGCGCCCAGCATCATGTCCAGCGATTTCACATCGCCCATCTTCTGACCCCAGCGCGCCGACGGCGTGATGAAGGGGCTGCGCGACATGTTCTCGGCGCCGCCGGTCAGGGCGTAATCCGCATCCCCCAGCATCAGCGACTGGATACCCGACACGATGGCCTGCGCACCCGATCCGCACAGGCGGTTCACGTTCATCGCCGGGGTGCCGTTGGGAATGCCTGCCTGCATTGCTGCGACACGGGACAGGTACATATCGCGCGGTTCAGTGTTGATCACATGGCCAAAGACCACGTGGCCGATCTGTTCCGGGGCCACGCCCGAACGCTCCAGCGCCGCCTTGGAAGCCACGGTGGCCAGGTCGATGGGGGCAGTGTTCGCCAAAGCGCCACCAAAGGTGCCAATGGCGGTCCGGGCGCCGTCCAGGATCACGATATCGGTCATTTTTCTCTCCTCACGAGTCAGTTGCGCGCATTATGCAGATGCAGCATCCGCTGTCTTGTCAAACGTACCGTCATTGACAAATCAAGACGCAAACCGCACGGTTCCGTTATGCCGGAAAACACAGACGATATCCTGACATTACTGCCATCGCGCCTGAAAGAGGCCCGCCGCGCCAAGGGCCTAAGCCTAGAAGCCGTGGCGAACCTGTCGGGCGTCTCGCGCTCCATGGTCAGCCAGATTGAGCGCGGTGAATCCAGCCCCACGATTGCCACCTTATGGAACCTGACGCGCGCCTTGCAGGTGGATTTTGCCGGGCTACTGGACGCCGCTGACAAAGCGGACCGGATCGAGGTGCTGCGCGACGGTGATGTGCCCACCATCGACAATATGGGGCAAGGCTGCCGGATCCGCATCTTGTCACCGCCCGAGGACGCAGGCGGGCACGAGGTTTACGACATTCTGTTCGAAACCGGCGGCGCGCTGGACAGCCAGCCGCACGGGCGCGGCACGGCCGAGCATCTGACGGTGCTGGAGGGCGACATCACTGTCACATCGGGCAGCGCCCGGATGCGGCTGCACGCAGGGGACACCGCACGCTATGCAGCCGATATCCCCCACAACATCACCGCGCCGGACGGAGCCGCGCGGGTCTTTCTGATCGTCAAGAACGGCTGAACCCGATCCGGAACCGATCCTGTTGGCCGGTCGCGCATGCGGCAAGCACGCCCCTGCCCACCCCACGGCGGGCGCTGAGCACATCGATGCCATCCGGTCATTAGATTCCAATGCAATCTCACTCCAAAATTCCAGTTTCACGGATATTTTTCCGTCATTAAGAATTTCCCCTATTTGGGAATCAAATCCGTTATGGTAGACACACTTCCGACGTAGAAGGAGATTCCCCATGTCCAATGCCTTTTTGACAGATATCGCCAAGACCCTGGAAGCGATCGAAGCCGAAGGTCTGACCAAGCGGGAACGAATGATTACCTCCCCACAGGGGGGCGAAATCACGGTGGGCGACCGCGAGGTCATCAACCTCTGCGCCAACAACTATCTGGGACTGGCGGATCACCCCGATCTGATCTCCGCCGCCTGCAATGTCATGGATGACAAGGGGTTCGGTATGGCCTCGGTCCGCTTCATCTGCGGCACGCAGGACATCCACCGCGACTTGGAGCAGAAGCTGGCAAAGTTCCTGAACAAGGATGACGCCATCCTCTTTGCCGCCTGTTTTGATGCCAATGGCGGGCTGTTCGAACCTCTGCTCGGCCCCGAGGATGCGATCATCTCAGACAGCCTCAACCATGCGTCGATCATCGACGGGGTGCGCCTGTGCAAGGCGAAACGCTATCGCTACCTCAACAGTGACATGAATGATCTGGAGGCCTGGCTGAAACAGGCCCGCGAGGACGGCGCGCGCCATATCATGATCGCCACCGATGGCGTCTTTTCGATGGATGGCTACCTGGCCAAACTACCCGAAATCCGCGCGCTGGCGGATAAATACGACGCCGTGGTGATGGTGGACGATTGCCACGCCACGGGGTTCATGGGGCCGCATGGCGCCGGGACGCCGGATCATTTCGGTGTCGATGTGGACATTCTGACGGGAACTTTGGGCAAAGCACTTGGGGGGGCCATTGGCGGTTATATCGCCGGGCCGCAGCCAGTGATCGACCTGCTGCGGCAGCGGGCGCGGCCCTATCTGTTCTCCAATTCGCTGCCGCCCTCCATCGTTGCTGCCGGGATCGAGGCGCTGAACCTTGTCGAACAGGGCGCGGACCTGCGCACACGCCTGTTCGAGAATACCCGGTTCTGGCGCGCGGGGCTGGAAAGCCTAGGCTTTGATCTATTGCCGGGCGAGCATCCCATCGTGCCGGTGATGCTGGGCGAGGCGCAGCTGGCGCAGGACATGGCGGCGCAGCTTTTTGACGAAGGCGTCTATGTCTCTGGCTTCTTCTTCCCGGTGGTGCCGCGCGGCCAGGCGCGTATCCGCACCCAGATGAATGCGGTCCTGACGCAAGAAGAACTGACCCGCGCCCTTGCCGCCTTTGGCAAGGTGGGCAAATCGCTGGGAGTGATCTCATGACACGGCCTGACAGGATACCGAACACCATGAAGGCCCTGGAGAAATCCAGACCCGAAGAGGGCCTCTGGATGGTCGAGGCCCCGGTGCCCGAGATCGGCGCGGATGATGTGCTGATCAAGATCAACAAGACCGGCATCTGCGGCACCGATCTGCATATCTGGAACTGGGACGACTGGGCCCAGCGCACTGTGCCCGTCCCGCTGATCACCGGGCATGAGTTCGCCGGGGAGATCGTCGAGCTTGGCAGCAACGTGACGGATCTGAAGATTGGTCAACGCTGCTCGGGCGAAGGGCATCTGATCGGCCATCACTCGCGCCAGTGGCGGGCTGGCAAGTTCCATCTGGATCCCGAAACCCGCGGCATCGGCGTCAACGAACAGGGTGCCTTTGCCGAGTATCTGCGCCTGCCCGCCTTTAACGTGGTGCCTTTGCCGGAAGAAATCCCGGATGACATCGGCGCGATTCTGGACCCTCTGGGCAATGCGGTTCACACCGTGCTCAGCTTTGATCTGGTGGGGGAGGACGTGCTGATCACCGGCGCCGGACCTATCGGCATCATGGCCGCAGCGGTTGCCCGCCACGTTGGTGCGCGCCATGTGGCGATCACCGATGTGAACCCAGCGCGGCTGGCCCTTGCCGAAAAGGTCGCGGATGTCCGTGCCGTGAACGTGGCTCAGGAAGACTTGCAAGACGTCATCGCGGAACTGGGCATGACCCAGGGCTTTGATGTCGGGCTTGAGATGTCAGGAAACCAATCCGCGCTTGATCAGATGATCGAAGCACTGGTGATGGGCGGCAAGATCGCGCTTCTTGGCATTCCGCCCGGAAAATCCCCGGTCGACTGGAGCCGCATCGTTTTCAAGGCGATCACCCTGAAAGGGGTCTACGGGCGCGAGATTTTCGAGACCTGGTACAAGATGATCGCCATGCTGCAAAACGGCCTCGATATCTCGGAAATCATCACAAACCGATTCGGAATAGATTCGTTCAAAGATGGATTTTCCACCATGAAATCCGGTCGGTGCGGCAAGGTAATTCTAGACTGGACCTGACCAAACGGCGCGGAGAGAACAACGCCCAAAATCATGCGCAATACCCAATAAAACAACAAAAAACCGCCCTATCAAGGGGCGGTTTGCAATCTGGTCAAGCGCGATAAATTGGCGTGACTGGCGCTAAAACATGTCATCCCAGAACCGAGAAGAAAAACAGAATAAAACTCGTAAAGTAGCGTCCAGCCACAGTTCACCATTAGGGTCTGTGGACATTCAGGATTCCCAAGCTGGCTGAAATCTGATTCAAGCTTCCAAAATGGAGGTTTGAATGAACGAAGAGCGGTTTGTGTTGACAGATGAGGTCTGGGTCCGCCTTGCGCCC
>NZ_JBDOQR010000134.1:0-4876 GCF_039839315.1 Phaeobacter sp. CAU 1743
TGTTCGCGATACAGCCGAACACCGCGCTCGCGAAACTCGGCTGTGTACTTCGGGGTGTGCTTCTTCTGGTCCATAGGGTTCATCCTTTGAGAGTTTTACTCTCCGGTAAACCCGGGGCGGTTCAGTCTGGTGGGCTGGTCCCGGCGCAACCTGATGGTGCCGCTGCCGGAATTCCCTGATCTGGACAGCTTCAATGTCTGGCTCGAAGAACAATGTCTGACACGGCAGTCGGCTGTCTTGCATGGGCACCGGGAGACGATCGGCGAACGGCTGAAGCGGGATCTGGCTGCCATGTCGCCACTCCCTGCAATGCCTTACCAAGCCTGCCACAAGGCAACGGGCCGGGTCAGCTCCCAATCTCTGGTGCGCTACAAATCCAATGATTACTCGGTTCCCAGCACCTATGGCTTACGGGAGGTGACGATCCGTGCGTTTGTGGATGTGGTCGAAATCGGCTGTGGTGGTGGGGTCATCGCCCGTCACGCCCGCTGCTACGAGCGCGAACAAATGATCTTCGACCCTGTGCATTACTTTGCCCTTCTGGAGACGAAGCCCGGGGCCTTGGACCAAGCCGCCCCTTTGGTCGATTGGGAGATGCCCGACGAGCTGCAAACCCTGCGTCGCCTAATGGAAGCGAGACATGCCCGCCAAGGGCGCCGAGAGTTCATTCAGGTGCTTCGGCTCCTGGAAAGCTTTGATCTGCCGACTTTGTGCGCGGCGGTGCGGGTGGCGTTGCAAAAGCGGGCGATCGCCTTTGATGCGATCAAGCATCTGGTCCTGTGCCAAGTGGAGCGCCGCCCCGCTCGGCTCGATCTGTCCCTCTACCCCTATCTTCCCCGGACTGCGGTTCAGACGACAAAAGCCGCGAGTTACATGGCGCTCCTGTCGGAGGGAGCCGCATGACGGAAGTCCCGGACCTTCTGCTGGCCCATCACCTCAAGAAGCTCAAACTGCCCACCGTATTGCGCGAATACGAGAAGCAGGCGCGACAGTGCGCCGCCGAGGGGAAGGATCACATCCAGTTCCTCCACAGATTGATCGAATTGGAACTCATCGATCGGGAGCGGCGTATGGTGGAGCGACGGGTCAAGGCGGCGAAGTTCCCGGCGCCCAAAAGTCTGGACAGTTTCGACTTCCAGGCAATCCCCGCCCTGAACAAAGCCAGGGTGTTGGACCTCGCCCGTTGCGGATGGATCGAGCGGCGCGAGAACGTGATCGCTCTGGGGCCAAGTGGCACGGGCAAAACGCATGTCGCTCTTGGCCTTGGACTGGCCGCTTGTCAGAAAGGGATACCGGTTCGCTTCACCACCGCGGCGGCTCTTGTCCATGAGCTGATTGAGGCGAGACTGTGCCGAATTTTGTGCCTGACGCGTTTTGTTAGGCCATTGGGAAGCGGTCTTCGAACATGATGGCGAACTGGCTTCTGACAGCGTGCCATTCGCGCACCGAACGCTTCCACTCGGACGATGTAGCATTGAGCGCGAGATAGATCAATTTCGCCGCCGCGTCGTCGCTTGGGAAATGGCCTCGGGTTCTGACGGCTCGGCGGATTTTCGAGTTCAGCGCCTCAATGGCGTTCGTGGTGTAAATCAGCCTGCGGACCTCGGGCGGGTAGTCGAGGAACGGGATCACCTCGTTCCAAGCGCGCCGCCAGCTCGGTGCGATTGCCGGATACCGTCTTGCCAGATCGCTTTCCTCGAACTCAGCCAGAGCCAGTTCTGCAGCATCGGCATCCACTGCCGTGTAGATCGCCTTTAGAGCGGCCGCGACGGCTTTGCGGTCTTTGTAGCTGGCGAAGTTCATGGAATGGCGCAGGAGGTGGACAATACAGGTCTGAACCCGCGTCTGGGGAAAGGCAGCCTCGATAGCCTGAGGGAAGCCCTTCAGCCCGTCCACGACGGCGACGAGGATGTCCTGGACGCCCCGGTTTCGCAGGTCGTTGAGAACCTTGGCCCAGAACTTTGCGCCCTCATTGGCCTGAAACCACAGACCCAGAACGTCCCGCGTGCCATCCGGCAGTACCGCGAGGGCCACGAAGACCGCCTTGTTCGAGACCGCCCCATCGCTGCGGATATTGACCCGGATCGCGTCCATGAAGACGATCGGATAGCAGGGTTCCAGAGGGCGGTTCTGCCAGGCGGTAACCTCCTCCATCACGGCGTCGGTGATCCCGGAAATCAGGCTAGGCGAGGCTTCGACGCCATAGATTTCCTCGATATGTCCCTGGATCTCGCGGGTCGTCATGCCACGGGCATACATGCTGACGATCTTGCGATCGAACTCGGGAAAGCGGCGCTGATACTTGGCGATCAGCATCGGATCGAAGGTCCCGTTCCGGTCGCGGGGGATGTCCAGAACGACCTTGCCGCTGTCGGTGGTCACGGTCTTCTGGCTGCTGCCGTTTCGCCGATTGGGGGGCTGATTACGGCCCTCAGGCGCCTCCTCGGCGCGCTCTTCGTCAAGATGGACATCCATCTCCGTGCTCAGCGCACGTTCCGCCAGCGCCTTGGTCAGTTCCGCCAAGATGCCGCTCTTGCCAAATAGATCGCCGGGGGAACGGCCCTCCATCAGACGGTCCAGTAGGTCTTTATCGATGCTCATACGTGGGTCTCCTCTGTGAGCAGTTACCACGTCAGCGCACAAAATTCAGGATAGTCCCATTGAGGCCAGTGACGAGAAACGGCTCCTGCGCCTGCAAAAGCAGATGCTGGCACCCAAGCTGCTGATCATTGATGAATTAGGCTTCGTGCCATTGAGCAAAACCGGCGCAGAACTCCTCTTCGAACTGATCTCGCAGAGATACGAACGCGCCTCGACATTGATCACCAGCAACCTCCCCTTCGAGGAATGGACTGAAACGCTCGGATCAGAACGTCTCACCGGCGCACTTCTTGATCGGCTCACCCATCATGTCTCCATTCTCGAGATGAACGGTGAAAGCTACCGCCTCGCACAGAGCCGAAAAACAACCCAGAACAACTGATCAGGAATTGCCCCTCACGGGGCAATGCGCCCGGGAACCCGCTTGCTATGTGAGGAGCCGCAGGTCCCCGGGCGCCTCTAAAATCAAACAAACGGCTCAATCCAAACTGGCCTACTTTTACGCCGCCCTAATGGACCAATTTTGCGCCGCCCTTGACACAGAGCCCCGCAGTCGTGCGGAGTGCTGCGGTCACGGCCAGCGCGCAAGTGGTCCGAATGGCAGAAAGGGCAAAGCGGCTAGGGCAGTGAAGAGGCAAGTGTTTTTGCAAGTCGTGTGGACATCGGCGTCGAGAAGAGCGGGACGCCGACTGGGGGCAGTGCAGCGTGGCACTCACAGAACAACTGGTGACGTGGTCATCTGAAACTCCTACAGAAACGACTAGGTTCAGCACTGATCATCGAACGATTTCAAAGTCGTCTAGAGTAACCCCATAGACCTTCTTAAATGTTTCATTACCCCACGCCTCCGCTTGCGTCTGATCGTAGTTCTCGAACAACCAACGGAAATCGAAGGCAAAGGGGCCGTCTTTAAGGAGCCACTGTCTGGTCAGATCATAGAGAGGCATCATGCCGTAGAAGCCATGAAAAGTATCCATGACGGCCTTTTCCGTACGGTGTGGCCAACTCCTAGGATAAACCCCATCCTTGTCACCCCGGTCACTGAACAGCGACAGATGGCGCAGCCATATGTCGCGCACGCCCCTCGTGTTCTTGTCGCCCGCCAAATAGGCGCCGGGCCAGCAGAAGAACTCGGGGCGCTCGAACTTATCTTGGCACAGCGCAACAAAGTGCGAGAGGAACACCCTGATTGGAAGATTCATGGGCTCGTACTCAAACGAGCGATACTCCTCCATAAGCTTGGGAAGGCCCGGAGCGTTTTCATGCCACTTCAAGACAGCACTCAGCCCCTCCATGGGGTGATCGTAGCCCACATTGCTTGTCAGCTCCTCGGATACGGCGATGTACTCTTCTTTGGAGTATTCAGTGATGGACCGCTTGAGGTGCGGCAGCTCCTTCACGCTAAGGCAAAGCCTCGTGAAGCGGACGCCAACATCTACGTCAAGAATCAGATCCTCAAAACTCGTCACCTCTAGGGGCAACCCACGCGTAGGATTGATCGACAGGTCGCATACAAGCAAGAACAGACCTATCAACGGATCATCCATATGCTCCGGCCATTCGGCTTCTGCCAGTTCGAGGAAGCGCTCGAATGCTTCGACGTAGATCCCTGAGAAGTATCCCATGTCGCGCAGCTCGGTGCATGAGAGCGGTTCCTGCTGCGTGTTGTGCAGGAATTGTAGCTGGATGAATCTTGCCTGCCCCTCATAAATCGCGCGCAAACCTGTTGCAGGCAGCCGAACCGGAGAGCCCCAGTAAAACCCTTCATGCTGAGCGGCATTCAGACGCTGCTCCTCGGCCTGCCATTTAGAGGTCTTGGGCAGGATTTTGAACTCCGGGTCGATCGTATCAGCGATCATTCCCACGAGCTGATGGAAGACGACAAAATAGCCGTGCCCCACTGACTCGAAGTGGTTCTCCTTGATCATCCAATGGACGTGTTTGCGGGGCTCATAGGCGTAGTACTTGTAGTATTCGACATCGAGAGCGTTGTTCACGGCCGTATTGGCCTGCGCGAGCTTTGCCTGCGCGGAGTGCCCTTCTTTTAGAAGAATCTGATCCGTATAGCCTTTCAGGGGCTTTTTGGCACCGACTGAGGCGAGCACCTCCTTGAGCTCACCCATGCTTGAGTGACATTGAGCAAGGTAGCTGAACCGCCCCGGGTTTACCGGAGAGTAAAACTCTCAAAGGATGAACCCTATGGACCAGAAGAAGCACACCCCGAAGTACACAGCCGAGTTTCGCGAGCGCGGTGTTCGGCTGTATCGCGAACACC
>NZ_JBDOQR010000135.1:0-4803 GCF_039839315.1 Phaeobacter sp. CAU 1743
ATCAGCGAACTGACCATCATGGCCCGCGGCGCGTAAAAGCCGCAACACGAGGCCGAATACACGACCGCAATCAAATCGCTGGAAATCAGCTCAGGAAATCCTTGCAAAACCGGGGGCATCCATACACGACCCCCTTGTGTCGAACATGCAGGCCCGACGCATTGCGAACGCCCACCAGCGTCGCCAAATTTGCCTTACCTTTCAATAGCACCTCGCACGTATCACCATAGCCCGACCGGACTGTCAGCGTGATGTCCGGCGCGCCACGGCGCAGCCGGTGGGTTATGGCGACCCGGTTGATATAGGCCGTGCTGAGCAGAGTGATTTCCGCAACGGCCTTGGCGGGATCAAAGTCACTGGCGCCGGACAGATTGGCCGCTTCGCCCAGAATGCGATCCACATGGGTGATCAGGTTGCGGCAGTGATCCGTTGGCGCGATCCCGCCACCCTGACGGATGCGAGGATTTTATCGGCGGACTTGACCCACTAGTAGGGCTTGGGATTTTCACTATGGGCTTCGATAAAGGCGACGATGTCGGCCTCCAGTTCGGCGGTGGAGCGATGCACACCGCGTTGCAACTGCTTACGGGTCAGTTCCGCAAACCAACGTTCCACTTGGTTGATCCAGCTGGCTGATGTCGGGGTGAAGTGGATGTGCCAGTGCGGGCGGCGGGCCAGCCAGGCTTTGATTTTCGGCGTCTTGTGCGTGGCGTAGTTGTCCATCACCAGATGCACGTTCGGCCCTTGCGGCACCGCGGCGTCGATTTTTTTTCAGAAAATCGAGGAACTCAGTCGCCCGGTGGCGCTTGTAGCATTTCCCAATCACCGCACCTGTTGCGATGTCGAGCGCAGCGAACAGCGAGGTTGTTCCGTGACGGACATAGGTGTGGGTTCTCCGCTCGGCGACACCGCGCGCCATCGGCAGCACCGGCTGCTCGCGGTCCAATGCCTGGATCTGGGATTTCTCGTCCACGCACAACACGATGGCTCGGTTCGGCGGCGACATGTAGAGACCGACGATGTCCTGCACCTTGTCGACGAACAACGGATCAGTGGACAGCTTGAACGTCTCGCTCCGATGGGGTTGCAGGCCGAAGGCCGTCCAGATCCTGCGGATCGTGGTGTGCGACAGGCCCGTCTCGGCGGCCATGGTCCGGATCGACCAATGGGTAGCATCCTTGGGCGTCGTGTTCAGCGTGCGCTCAATCACCTCGTCCGCCACACGCCCAACCATCGCATCGTCTCCTCATATATGTCAGTCAATGATACGAACTCTGGTTCCGGGTGACTAGGTCGAGGATTTTCTTGGGCAGCGATGGCGGCGATCCTTTCGGCGTGACCGTTTCGAGTGATATGGAAATTTTCGATGTTAAAAAATGGTTCAGTCTAATTATTCAATGCTACGGGTTGGCGCGGGATCGGTCCAATGATTTCGAAAGGATGCCAAGATGATGACCCCGACCGCACATACGACATTTTCCGCCCCCACTGTTCTGCAGGTTCTCCTGGGCTGGATCGGTCGCGCCCCGCCGCTGCTGATACCCAATACCTGAGCAAGGTCGATCAGGTCCGTGCCGAGATGCCGGCAGCCAGCCGGACGGACCTGCCCGGTGCCGCACAAAAGCAATTTGCACAGGCGCTGAAGGATTACTCGGGGGGTTGAGACGGGCAATGTCCGCCAATGCAAAAGGCGCGCCGAAGATCGGGCGCGCCTTTCGGTTTCAGTTGGGGAGCGGATCAGTGCCCGAACTTGTTCGGGTTTGGCTTGCGCTTCTCGGCGAAGGCCGCGCCCAGTTCCTTGGCTTCGTCGGATTTGTAGTAATGGCCCAGCATCAAGTCATGGGTGATGCGGCTGATGCCGGCCACACCGGAATGACGGGCAGCAAAGGAGGCTTTGACGGCCGCCAGAGCGTACGACCCGCGTTCCGCCACTTCGTTGGCAAAGGCTAGGGTCTGTTCCCAGAAGGTCTCGTCATCGAAGACGGCGTTGATCATACCGATTTCCAGCGCGTAGTCGGCGGTCATCTTCGGGTTGCGCATCCAGATTTCCTTGGCCTTCTTCTTGCCTACCAGGTCCTCAAGGAACAACGTGCCATAGCCCGCATCGAACGAGCCGACCATCGGGCCGACCTGCCGGAAGATGGCGCTTTTCCTGGCCACGGTCATATCGCACACGACTTGCAGCACGTTGCCACCGCCGACGGCAAAGCCATTCACAGCCGCGATCACAGGTTTCTGTGACCGCTCGATCGCCTCGTACATTTCCAGGGTGCGCGGCACGCCGGGATACAGCGTGGTGTCCTCGCCTTCGTCATGGGTGCCGCCAATGCAAAAGAATTTGTCGCCCACGCCGGTCAGGATGATCACGCGGGTGCGGGTTTCGCGGCGGATGTTTTCAAAACAATCGCGCAGCTCGTCCACCATCTTGGGCGTGAACATGTTGCCGTTGTCGGGACGGTTCAGGCGGATCACACCGATAGGTCCGAGTTCCTCGTAGATGATTTCGTCGTAGCTGCTGGTCATATCCGTTCCTCGTTGCTCTGGGTGCGGTCAGATCTTTGGCACAGGACCGCCGTTGTCGGCAGTTTTGCACCTCGGCGGCCCATACGCCAGTTTGGTATAATCAGGTATAGGCAATGCATTGCGGACCTATCGCCGGGGGTGTTGGCGCATTTGTTTGGATGGTCCTCGCACATGCTATCCCAAAAGGGATTTACCGCCCGCACCGCCGGGCGGCCCGTGCATTGCGTGCTCGGGATTAACGAGACGCCAACGGCCGAGATAAATCTGAACTTCTTCTCGCCCGACTGGCTGCCCGGGCACATGGCTAAGCGCTGAAATCCCTTCAGGTTTTAGAACACCAGCACCACACGTCCACGGGTGCCGCCCGCTTCGGTGGCCTGGTGGGCTTTGACCACATCGGAATAAGCATAGCGGCCATTCGGTGCGACGCGCGGCACCAATGCACCCGAACCCAGCATATCGGCAATGTGCTGGATCGCGTCGTTGTCTTCCATCCCGGTCAGAACCGACACGTTGAACACGCGCAGGCGGGGGTCCTCGATCTTGTAGGTGCCGCGCAACGACACCGCGCCACCGCCGTCACGCACCAGATGGGAGACGTCATTGCCGATCAGCGCGCCGTCGATCATCCCGTCCACTCCGTCAGGACATTCGGCGCGCAGGGCGTCGTCGAAATTGTCACGCGGCAGGATCACGTCGGCGCCCAGACCTCTGACCAGCGCGCGGTCCTTGTCACCTACATTGGCCAGAACTTTCACCCCCGCAGCCTTGGCCAGTTGGATGACCGAGCCGCCCAGCATGCCCGCACCGCCCGTCACCAGCAGCGTATCGCCCGGTTTCAGATCCAGGAAATTGAGCGACAGAATCGCCGTCAGCGCATTCATTGGCACCGTCGCCGCGCCGACCAGATCGACGCTGGCAGATACTGCCGCAACCGAAGCCGCCGGCACCGCAATCAGTTCCGCATAAGACCCGCCGCGCGGGGTGCGTGGGTTCAACACGCCAATTACCGGCTGGCCGACGGCAAGGCCCGAGTCTCCAGCATCCTCGATCACGCCGGAAAATTCCATGCCGGCGACATAGGGCGGGGCCAGTTGCTCCATCATCTTGGCCTGGGCACCGTTGCGCATCATCAGGTCGGTCGGGTTCACGGTGCTGGCCGCGACCCGCACCAGCACCTCACCAGGGCCTGCCTTGGGATCGGGCAGATCGGAAACGTTCAGAACCTCGGGGCCACCGAAGCTGTCGAATGTAATGGCTTTCATGGTGCGTTCCTTTCGCGTGTCAGCCCTTGCGGCCGAAGAGTTCCAGATATTTCTCCCGCCGTGCGGCGTCGCTGGTCAGCGGGCGGTCATAGGATGGGTCGGTCTTGTCGCGCGCCGGGCCGCGCCCTTCGTTCATGAACTGGCGCTCGATGTCTGACAGCAAGTGCGCAGTCGAGGTCATGGTGCTGAGATCCTTGATATTCGGGATGTTTTCCAGATTGGACCAATCCCGCAATGTGACCCGCGCGGCAATGCGCCACGCGCCATCCCGCTTTTCCAGTCGGTCGATATAGCGCCCGCCACCGATGGTCAGTGGTTTGCCTTTGCGGTTCATCGCGGTGAACATGAAGTAGGTTTCCGCGTGCGCCGTGTCACCGTCGATCTCGCAGGTGTGGTTCAAGAGACAATGCTGGTGGCTAAGCTGCGCCTTTTCATGCATGTTCAGCGCCCAGTCTACGAATTCGTCGCGGTTGCCGACGAATTTGCCGTGCTCGTCGATACAGTCGGGGTGAAAGGCTGACAGGATCAACTCGCGGTCAAACCGGTCCACGCCCCGGGCATAGCGGGTCAGGCACTGGCGGATCTGTTCGCGGTCCCACAAGTCCTGAAGCATGACTTCGTGGGTGGACATCAGATGGTTCCTTCTGCCCGCATCCTGGCGATTTCGTCGGGGGCAAAGCCATAGTCGGCCAGCACCTCATCGCTGTGTTCGCCCAGCAGCGGCGGGCGATCCACCTCGACTGCGCCGCGTGACAGACGCGCCGGGGGAGGGGCGATGGGGACGGGGTTTGACTCGGGGAACGGTACATCGCGCATATAGGTGGCGCGCAGGTCCATGGTGCCACCCATTACCTCGGCAGGCGACAGGACCGGGCCGCAGCCGATGTTGGCCTTAGAGTCTGATTCAAAACTTTTCGAGTGAATTCATTGTCTTGCGAGCATCCGCGTGACGCGGCGGATGTGTGCGATTGTGACCCAAGCTGCCGCGCTGGCGATGGATTTTTCCCAATCCTTC
>NZ_JBDOQR010000136.1:0-885 GCF_039839315.1 Phaeobacter sp. CAU 1743
TCCCCCGGGCCTCTGCGGCCCGCCGTTCGTAGGTCTCGGCGTTCTTCAGGGCCTTTGCCGCGCGGTCGCCCTCCGCCTCAGCCTTGATCCGGGCCTTTTCCGCACGCGCCTCATTGGTCCGGATCTTCTCTTCGATCTCGACCAGTTCTTTGCGCTTCTCCGCGATCTCGAAGGGCAGATCGATGTGCAGCTCATCCACGGAGCGGTTCACCAGCTCATGAGGCGCCGCACCAGCCTCGGCACGAGCCTTGCGGGACCGCCCCCGCTCCAGATCGGGCATGAAGGCCTGCAGCTCCTCGTGGAGGGCCGTCTGGAGCTCTCTGAGCACCCCGCGCCCCATCCAGGTGGACAGGGGCTGTCCGGTCACGTCATAGCCGCACAGGCTGAAGTGCGCGTGCCGTGCTGTCTCATCGAGATGAAAGACAAGACCGGTCACCGTGGTCTTCAGATCGGTTGCCACGCGTTCCACGGCCGCGCGCAGGGCCTGCTCCTGGGTCACCAGATCGAGAGCCTCGAACATCTTCTGCGCCTCGATGCCGAAGCCGATGATCCCAACCACGGCAATGCCCGCATTGCTCTTCATTGCCCGCACCGTCTCACGCTGCGCACGGCGCTCTCTGGCGAGCGTCTTGAGTTCCTGGGTGGTCAGGGGCTGGATGAAGACATGGTTGGGCTCTGGCGGGTCCGGATTGACGTAGGCAGGCTGTGCTCCGATGCGCAAATCATGGCGGCGCTGGTTGGCATAGCCTTGAGCGTCCCGGATCTCGACCCGGACCATCGCGGCCCGGGGGTTGGCTTTACGATCGTCGTCCTTGAAATGGGTGAGTGTCATGATGGAAACCTCCGTTCCCACCATCATCGCCGCAGGGCATGAAAATCCAAAAT
>NZ_JBDOQR010000136.1:917-4597 GCF_039839315.1 Phaeobacter sp. CAU 1743
AGTGGAGACCGCACTTGCGGCGGCACGTCCCGTAACACCCTGCCCTGCACGGCGGCGTTCACGCCAGAGGTGATGGTGCCGGTGTTCACCGCACCCAAGGCCGTCGTTGAGGCGCTGCCGATCGAGCCATTGACCGCCATCATGACGTTCTCGATGGACCCGTTCACAGCGGATGCGTTGCTGGCCACGTTCAGCACCAGCGCGCCGGTATCCGCAGAGCCACCGATCTGGGTCATCACAGCCGAAATTGCTCGGGTTGAGGAGGTCTTGGCCTCATCCACAGCCGAGTTCACCCCCAGAGTGATCTCGCCCGTGTTCACAGCGCCCAGGGCCGTCGTCGTCATGTCGCCAAGGTCGAACGTGGGGAGATTGAACTCAGTCGCAGATGCAGCACCCGCAAGAGCCTCTTGCGTCGCAGACGTCACGCCTGTGATGATGTTTGTGATCGAACCGTCGATGGTCGTAGCGATGGGGGTTTGATATACCTCTGTGCTTGTCACTGCCTCTACATAAACAAGTGCGTTGGTCAGCGGGGGGTCCGTGTCATTAAATTGACCAAGCAGAACCCCGTTCACGCCAAAAAGCGAATATGTGTCCCCCTGAGACCAATTCCCATCAAACGCTTGCACGCGCCCATCTGCGAAAAGATTCAAATGGTCCGTAAGCCCAGTATACCAGACTGGCAACGTTGCGCTTCCAGAAACTGGAAAATCACTACGTAGGAGGTCATATGATTTTCCGTTTGAGTCCGTGATGGTAGCAACTATGTCTCCAGGAGATGCTGCAGAAAAATCAGATGCTACGTTTGACAAAATGTCACGAGATTGCGCCTTACTCAGGAGAACGCTCTCGGCAATGTTTGCGTACACCCCGTTCACTTGGGCGAGGTTCGACGCGCCATCAATCTGGCCGAGCACACGCTCGAGGACGGACTGGGCCGAAGCGGTGGTTGCGCTTGCCATTAAGCCAAGGCTTAGAAAAATAATATGGCGCACAGTGAGGCTTTCGTTGATGCTTAAAAACGCTATAGCACCGCGCCGCCGAAATGCAAAAAAAACGCTGTGCTTGGACTGGAGTATTTCTGAGTTCTGACCAGGCCCATCAACTTGATCAATGCCTAGAAAGTGGGCTCTGACCCTTCCAGAAGCGCCAAAATCACTCCAAATTTTCATCAAAAAGCGCGTAGCGCCTATCTTGTTCTATAAGTTCTATAAGTTCAGGCGAAATTATTTGTTTAATTACATGTGCTTGCGAGGTTATCGGTGACAAATTGGGCCAGTGAAGTGACAAATTGGGCCAGTGAAGTGACAAATTGGGCCAAAAGATCGCTGTTGACTGATGACAAAAAGTCACTGTAACTTGTCACCATGCTGAAAACAACGCAAGTCGCGGCTGATCGGGCCCATGACCAGACCAAAACCGTGCTGCCCGCAGAGGTGGCACGAGGGGTCTACATGCAAAACGCCCCCAGCTTGAAAGCCCTCAAGTTGATGCATCTGATGATTGCCACGGCAGGTGGCCGAATGGCGGAACCAGTGCAGCATGAAATGCGCCTGTCAGACATTCGCAAAATAGACGGCTTGGGACACCACACCCACGAAACGCTAAAACCACTCTTTGGAGAGCTGCGAGCGGCAACACTGATCCACGATGACACCGAGAAAAAGCGTGTTCAGATTGGTGGTATTCTTGATGTAGCTTTGCTGGACTATCGGCACGAAGTCAGCGGCGACACGCTGCTGACGTGGTATTTTAGCCGGATGTTTACCGCCATGGCCGAGCAGTCGAACCACTGGGCAATCATGGATCGGCAAACCGTTTTCCATTTGGGCAGTAAATATTCGGTTTTGCTGTTTCAGCACATCAGCAGCTTGACTAAGCTCGATCACGTCACCGGCAAAAATTTCACAGTGCCAGAACTGCGAGCAATGTTTGGAGTTCCTGATGGAAAGTTGCCGCGATTTGCAGACCTGAACCGCCGTGCCCTTGAAGCAGCCATTGCCGAGATCAACCAAATCTCCCGCCTCACGCTGACGGCGACGCCGCGCAAGGTCGGGCGAACCGTGGCGAGTGTGACGATCTCCTGGGAAGAAAAGCCCCTTGACCAGAAGCAAGACACCAGACGCGAGTTGGATCGCCCCAAAGTGGGGCGCAAGGCGCGCCGTGAAGGCACGGCGGAGGCCCCGGTGCTCGCCTTCCCCAAGAGTGGGAGCCTAAAGGGAACCGAGCCATGGGACGGCCTCGCTCGCACGCATGTGACCCGGGTTCAGGGCGGGCATATCCCGGACCTACGAGGCCTCACGGACGCCTTCCGCAACTGGTGCGAGGCCAAAGCTATTCCCCTTGACGCCAAAGGGATCGATCGAACCTTTACCGGGTTTTGCAAGACGTATCGCCCCATCATTTGATACCGCAGGATGCCTAATGAGGTACTCATTCCGGACAAAAAAGACTAATCTGCGCAAAACAGATCATATCTGGTAAAAAACGATAAATACCGTGATATTCCAGAATATCACACATTGAGACCGCCCTACAACTGTCCGAAACTGTTCATAAAAGAGTCCGGAATGCCCCTTTCTCCCGCAAAAGCCGCGACCGTGGCAGGTGTCTCGCGCAGCGCTATTTCCAAAGCTTTGGCGGCGGGACAGCTGGTTGGTTTCAAGCGGAACAACGGGCATTGGTCGATTACGGAAAAGGATCTGGCAGACTGGATGGAGCACACCATCAGTCGGGCAGACAGCACGCCCTCTGCGCCTGAGCCACACCCGAAGCGGAACGATTTGGCGGAACTAGAGACTCTTCGGGAAGAGCTGAAGGCGGCGGTCGCCGCAGGTCAGGAGGCTCGGGACGGGTTGGCCTCGGCCGAGGCCCGGCTGGAAGTCTTGGATGAGGTCATCTCCAACCTCAAGGCGGATCGCGATGCCTGGCAAACTCAGGCCAAGGCGCTGGCCGCACGGCCTAGCGGGTTCTTCGCTCGGATCTTCGGGCGCTGAGACGCGTAGAAAAAACCTTGAACTGTCAGCCGCCAATCGTTACATGTAACGAAAGGGAGGCCGCCATGCCCACACCTGTTTCAGAACGCGTCCAGAAACGCCGGGACACCCTACGCGCTGCAGGGCTGCGCCCTGTGCAGATATGGGTCCCGGACACCCGCCGCCCCGGCTTTGCCGCTGAGTGTTGCCGTCAGGCGGCTCTCATTGCCGCAGCGGATCAAAACGACACGGGCCTGTTGGACTTCATGGATGCCGCGCTGTCCGATCTGGATGACTGGGCGTGAGGCGGGGAGATCTGGTCGCGGTCGCCCTTCAGGGGGATTACGGCAAGCCGCGCCCTGCGCTGATCGTTCAGGCCGATCAGTTCGCCGATTTGGGGTCTGTCGCAATCCTGCCGATCACATCGCACATGGTCGATGCGCCCTTGCTGCGCCTATACGTCTCCCCCTCCCCGGAAAACGGCCTGCGGGTGCTGTCACAGATCATGTTGGACAAACCAATGACTGTGAAGGCTGACAAGATCGGCGCGCCCTTTGGCCATCTCGATGATGCGGCCATGGTCAGCGTGAACCGTGCGCTCGCGTTGTTTCTCGGATTGGCGGGGTAGTCAGGGGCTGCAATGGCAAGCTCCCCTTGCCCTTTCCGGATCAAAACCCCGGTCCCTCGTCGGGTCCTTTCGGGGGA
>NZ_JBDOQR010000137.1:0-4542 GCF_039839315.1 Phaeobacter sp. CAU 1743
CCCTCACGGGCATGCTGGCTGCGGGTGAGTTCGGTCCAGGCCATCGTGGTCTCCGTTCAGTGTCGTACCCGAACAGAAACACAACCTCCTGAACTCACTCAATTAGTTTCAAATCGGGCTCTGAGAAGAAGAAGTTCCTCGCGCGAGACAAGGGCTATCATGGCATCACCATCGCATCGGGTTCTCTGACCGGCCTCGTGGGCAACCACCGCGACTTCGACCTTCCGGCAATCCCGGTGACGCACCTGAGCACCCCGTCCTACTGGCGCTACAGCAACGAGGGCGAGACCGAGGCGGAGTTCACCGCCCGCTTGCTCAAGGAACTCGAAGACACGATCATCGCCGAAGGCCCCGAGACCATCGCAGCCTTCATCGGCGAGCCTGTCATGGGCGCAGGCGGAGTGATGACTCCGCCCGAGGGCTACTGGCCCGGCGTCGCGGAGATCTGCGCCAAGTATGACATCCTACTGGTCGCCGACGAGGTCATCAACGGCTTCGGCCGCACCGGCGCACGGTTCGGCTGCGAGAAATACGGCTTTACCCCGGACATCCTCGTCACTTCGAAACAGCTGACCTCGTCCTACATGCCGCTTGCCGCCATCGTGGTGAACGACAAGGTGTATGACGCCATCGCCGACAACACCGCCAAGCTGAACGGCTTCGGTCATGGTTTCACCGCTTCGGGCCACCCCGTCGCCTGTGCCGTCGGGCTCGAAAACCTCGCGATCATCGAGGAACAGGACCTGATGGGCAACGCCGAGCGTCTGGAGCCGATGTTCCAGGATGGGCTGCGCAAGTTCGCCGATCACCCGCTGGTGGGCGAAGTGCGCGGTGTCGGCCTCATCGCCGGGGTCGAGATGGCAAAGGACCGCGCGACCCGGACCTCCTTTGAGCCGGCGGGCAAGGTGGCCCCCAAGGTCGTGGAGTTCTGCGCCGAGGAAGGGCTGATTGTGCGGGCTGTCTACGAGACCGTCGCCTTTTGCCCGCCGATGATCGTGACCGAGGAAGACGTGAGCGAGATCCTGGCCCGCTTCGGCCGCGCGCTCGACAAGGCGCTGGAGTGGGCGAGGGCCGAAGGTCTGCTCTGATAGCCACCGCGTTTATGCGGAAGGCCCGGATATTGCGCTCCGGGCCTTTTTGCCTTCATACGAGCCTCGGCGGAACATGTTCTTGCCCCATTTACTTTTCTTGAGCGAGGCAAAGGTTTTCCCCGCACTCACTGGCTAGGCAGTCTTTTTTGTTGGGTTTTGCGGACGACAAAAGCGCTGCTTCCTCTCGGGAGCGGCGTGTTCAGCATAGTATGGTTGGGGGAGCCTGCTGCCGTCGACCTGTACCTCAACCGATCTGCTATGCTTAGCCAAGCCCCCGCCCGGATAGGCATCCGGCCGGGGACCATGGTTGTCTTGCCCCTTCAGAGTATAAAATCGCCTTCGTCCAACGAATGCCCGCGAAGGCCGAGGAGCGTAATCTCCGTGTCACCGAGGTCAATCTCGGTACGGAAACCCCGCTCGCTGATGGCCCCTTCGATTTCATCGAAGCTTTCGAAGCCATACGCGCTGAGGTCGATCTTGTCCTTGCCTGAGCGGAAACCAACAATCAGGTCGTGACCGCCGTTCTCTGCGAAGACGAAGGTGTCCGCTCCCCTGCCGCCAAAGAGATAATCATTGCCCTTTCCTCCGTCGATAAGGTCATTCCCCCGGCCGCCCCTGATGAAGTCACTGCCAGCTTCGCCCTTCAACGTATCGTTGCCTCTGCCACCGAAAACCTTATCGCGCTGCGCACCCGCCAACACCAGATCGTCACCCGACCCGGCAAAAACGACGTCCTTGCCGCCCTTGGCATCGATCAGGTCATTGTCCCGCCCCGTGCGCAAGAAATCGCGTCCATCATCAGCAATCACGAAGTCAACGTCGTTCGCCCCATCAGTTGGCAACAGGTCGACAGGCAGAAGAACGCCGTCCAGGACGTGAACGACACCGTTAGAAGCCTGAAGATCGGTCGCGATCAGGTTGGGGTTCGAAAGGTCCGGATCGGCATCGACAAGACTGAGGCCATCGAGCGTAAGTGTCCCGCCTTGCAGCGTCTCCACCTCTCCAGTGGCAATCACCTGGCTGGCTTGCAGGCTCTGGCCCGCTACGTGGTAGGTCAGAACGGTGGACAACAGCTCGATGGGGTCATTGCCTTCGTTCAGCAGGCGCAGGGCATCGACCAAGTAACCAAAAGCGCCTGCTTCGTCACTTCCCTCATACCCGAGGGTCTGGGACAGACCGACAAACGCGGAGTCGGTCGGCGCGAACACTGTGAAATCCTGTGTGTCGTCGTCCAGAACCCCTGCAAGATCGGCAGCAATCACGGAATCGCGCAGAATGTCGAAGTCTGCGCCGTTGCCGTCAAAGCCCTCCGCACCACTCGTTTCGAGCACGAGACCGGTAACGGTCGGGGCATCATTGTCGGGCAAATCAATAGGCAAGAGTACCCTGTCGATCACATGCACCACGCCATTGTCCGCCATGATGTCCGTCGCAATCAGAGAGGGATCAATCAGATCCGGTTCGTTGTCGCCCAGCGTCGGCAGTTCGGTGGCATCGATAATGCCGCCCTGCAACGTCGTCACGGATCCGGCCGCAGCAATATCGCCGGAGGACAGTGCCCCAACCGAAACATGGTAGGTCACCACGGCCTCAAGCGTGTCCGCACCCAGCGTGCTAAGGAATTCAGTCACCGCGACGGCGTCGGTGGTATCCCCTGCGAAGCCAAGATCGGTGGCCAGTTGACCAAAGGCCGCATTCGTCGGCGCGAACACGGTGAGGTCTGCAGCCGCGTTGTTGAGGGTGTCGATATAGGCAGTCCCTTTCTCAGCATCGATGAACTCGATCACTGAGACAAGAATGCTGAAGGTTGTATCGCTTGATGCGATTCCTGCAATGGTGGTCATGGTCTCTCTCTCCCATTTACTCAGACGCACAGAAGGCCAGCATGCCTCCTGTCAGCCCTAGAGCTCGTTATCGCTAACTTCGGCGGGAGCACCTCTTCGATCTCGCTTATGACGCCTTTCCAGTCCTGATGTCGGCGGTGGTGACACTCGCAGTCTGCAAGGCCACGCCCCCTCGGCTCCGAGCACTCTTGGGCGACTTCGGTCAAGGCGGTAGCCATTGCGGTGATAGTGCCACGAGATAAGCAGTTTCGGCAAAACGTGTCCGCTTTGGTTATGCACCCTTGGTTACGGCCACTCTCGGTGAGCGGATCAATTCGATCAACAAAACGTGATCATCAAACGTAGCCGACGATCTGGCAGCACGTCGAAGCTTCGATCTGAGAATCATCCTATTGGCATTGCGCCTTACGGAATTTCTGCAAACAAGGCGCCATGCGTTTCCTGCCCATCTGAGCACTGACCGCTTTCCGCTCCTTGCCGCCGCTCACACACGGCCAGACTAAATTGTCGCCTATATGGCTGTTCCTCTGGATCAATGTCATGGATAAGCCTCAGATTGGTTCAAAGCGGATATCTAGGCGTCGAAACAACATGAGGCGTGGCCGCCTGATCAGACGCACCAAGGGCGACACGAACACGAAACTGCACGCAGTTTGCGACAGCAAAGGACGCCCACTGAACCTTTTCGTGACAGCGTGCCGGGCTCATCAAATTTGGATTGGCGTCTTGGTGATCGCGAGCACAACGCCGATTGGTTCAGAGAAGCGTTGCAAGATAACGGGATCCGCACCTGCCCCCCAGGCAGGAAGCAACAACAGACTACAGCAAGATACGAAAAGCGCCGCCACAAACAGCGCAACCACATAGAGATCACGTTCGGAAGACTGAAGGACTGGCGGCGTGTCACAAATAACTATGACCGTTGCCCGAATGTCTTTTTCTCGCCAATCGCCCTGGCCGCAACCGTCACATACTTCTGCAACTCAATGCATCCTGAACCTCGTCCAATCGGCTCAATCAGTGGCTGTCAGCGGGACGTTCGACACGCACCGAACACGATGTCTCCCCCTTGACACTCCTTGCGCACGTCTATGCTTCGGTTTGCACCCACATATCCTTACCCGGACATCCCACGCAAATAGATTGCGACAGGAATATGTCAGATATGTGTCAAATTTATGACTAAATGATTGACTCATTCTGGGAAGTCTGTCACCGTTTAGAAACTGTGACTAATTCTACGGAGGATTGCGGGGCTCACTAATTTGCTTGAGCCTTTCCGTATAATAATAATACAGGCGCAATCCCGTAAATCGAAGAGACTATCTCGGCCTCTCTTTTGCCGAGCGTTTACGGTGAATTAAAAAGTACAAGAAGAGATTACGGATCAATCTTCGGGTCCGACTGCAATTACTCCAAATCTAAAATGCATGCGACACTTCGCGTATCGCGGGAACGCCTTTGATTGGCGTTGAACGCTTTTAAAGCGTTTCCAGTTTATGTAGAAGCATACCCGGCCTCGCAAAAGTAGTTCCAGCATTCCTGAGGTGTGTAGAGATCACAGATTTCGTTGAGGGCTTCGAACAGTCCAGTGAATGACCGCGCTC
>NZ_JBDOQR010000138.1:0-4515 GCF_039839315.1 Phaeobacter sp. CAU 1743
TGCGATCCTGAAGTTCTTTCGGGAGACCCTGCCCAACCAGTGGGAAACCTTCCGAAACCAAGTGTCAGATAGCTTCAGGGTCGTCACTCACGAAAAATTTCGGGTTTTGGCGTAAGCACGGTATAAAGATATTAAGAAACCACATCATCGACAATAATTCGCCCCAATCCGATGGCTCATTATTGCCAATGCCCGCACGGGCTGTGCGGTGTTCAATGGCGATGTTTCGAGCGGTAGGGGGCGATGCCATGCATCTATCTGTGGTGGTTCCATGTTATAATGAAAACGCGGCGATCCCCTTGCTGGTCGAGCGCCTTCTGGCAGTGGTCGCGCCCTGGCAGGACAGCGCCGAAATAATCCTGGTTGATGACGGATCATCCGATGGCACCTGGGAAGCCATCGAAGACGCCCATACGCTGGCGCCGATCGTGCGAGGGCTGCGCCTATCAGCCAACAGGGGCCATCAGGTCGCCCTGACCGCCGGGCTAGAGGCCGCCAGAGGCGCGCGGATTTTCATGCTGGATGCAGATCTTCAAGACCCGCCAGAGATCCTGCCGGACATGATGAAAATCATGGATCAGAATTTTGACGTGGTTTACGGTCGCCGAGAAAAACGCGACGGCGAAACCCTGTTCAAAAGACTGAGCGCCTGGGGATTCTATCGCTTCCTCAATGCAATGTCCGATGTTTCGATCCCCAATGATACCGGTGATTTCCGCTTGGTTAGCCGCCGGGCACTGGATGCGGTACTGGCGATGCCGGAACGCAGCCGGTTTGTACGCGGCATGTTTGCCTGGGCCGGGTTTCGGCAGGTGGCCATCGAATACCCCCGCGCCCCCCGCATTGTCGGCGAGACAAAATACCCGCTACGCGCCATGCTGCGCTTTGCCACCGATGCTCTGACCGGGTTTTCGACCAAGCCGCTGAAAATCGCCACGCGGCTGTCCTTTCTCAGCCTCGCGGTTACAGCGTTCATGGCAGCCTATGTGTTTGGCTCATTGCTGATGTTCAGCACGGCGCCGGGCTGGGCCTCGGTGGTGCTGGCGATCTCGTTCTTTTCCGGAGTACAGTTGCTCACGCTGGGTATCCTCGGCGAGTATGTCGGGCGGCTCTACATGGAAGCCAAACAACGCCCGCTGTATTTCCTATCGCAGGAAACCCAACCCACGACCCAAAACATGGATCCCGAAGGCGAGGCCCGGGTTGGCCCTGCCCCGGTGCGGAGACTGGCATGAAACGCGCGGCTGATCTTTTACTGCTGACGCGTTTTGCGCTCGTGGGCGGCAGCGTTGCGGTTTTCTATGTGGGCGCATTCACATTGCTGCGCGCACAGGGGGTCGGGGAAATGCCCGCCAATACCGTGGCCTTTGCCGCAGCCATCTGTGTGCAATACATTGGCCAGTCCCTTTTGACCTTTCGCCAGCCGATGGCAGATCTGGGCCAGATTTTGCGCTTTGGGCTGACCGTTGGCCTGGGCTATGTCGTCTCTGCGATCGTCACCGGCCTGATCGGCCCTGCCCTGGGATGGGCCGACTGGATCAGCGCGACAGCGGTTGCAGCCCTGCTGCCGATACAAAACTTCATTCTTTTCCGCCTGTGGGTCTATTCCCGCGCAACGGCCTGAGTACAAGCGAGAGCAGCCATGTCACATGTGTATTCCAACGAATTCTATGACTATATCGACAAGGGCGCCCGCAGTTCCGCGCAGGCTATGATCTCGGTCGTCCAGCCCTGGCTGAACTGCCGCAGCGTGCTGGATCTTGGCAGTGGCCGCGGTGTCTGGCTCAGTGAATGGCAACAGGCAGGGGTGACCGAGCTTGCCGGGGTGGATGGCGATTATGTGGACCGCAGTCGGCTGGCGATAGACCCCACGCAGTTTCATGCCGCCGATCTGACGCAGAGTTTCAACCTGGGGCAGCGTTTCGATCTCGCACAGAGCCTTGAGGTCGGGGAACACCTGCCCACTGAAGCCTCGGCCACGCTGGTCGACAGCCTCACAGCTCATGCCGACCGGGTGCTGTTTTCAGCAGCAGTCACCGGACAGGGCGGCGAATTCCACATCAACGAACAACCGCTGTCCTATTGGCAGGATCTGTTCGCAGAACGCGGCTACAGCGCCTTTGATTGCCTCCGCCCGCGTCTGAAATCCATGTCCGGTCTTGAACCTTGGTATCGGTACAACACGATCCTCTATGTAAACGAGGCCGGCCGCAGCGGGTTGCCGCAAGAGGTACTGGATAGTGAGATCCCTGAAGGCACGCCAGTTCCCCTGGCGGGCAGCCTCAGCTGGCGCATGCGGCGCGGTGTGGTGTCTCTGATGCCCCGCGCCATGGTCACCGCAATCGCAAAGGGACGCGCCGCCCTGATCGCACGGCAAGCTCAGCGAAATCTGACCCCGGAAAATCAGACATGACAGTCATGGAGGAAGGCACCTTGGCGTCGCAGCGCCCACTGCTGCCACCACTTGCCTTGTTGATAGTCTGCGTGCTGGTTGCCCTGTTGTTGCCGGCGGTAACCTTTGTGGCGGATCCGCTGATCCGCAGTGACGATTATCCGGCTCTGCTGGGCCTGCCGGACCTGTTCTACATAAAGACCCTGAACGAAGGGCGCTGGCTGAATTACATCTGGCATCTGCGCGGGGTGGTGACACCGGCCTGGCTGAACTTTCTTGTCTACAACTTGTTCTGGGCCATCTACTTGGGCGGGCTGGTGCACCTAGCCCTTGGGGCAAGAATCGAACTGTGGCGCAAGGTGTTCGTAGCAGTGATTGCCGGCCTCGCGACACCCCAGATCCTGATTTCCCTCTGGTTCAACACGCTGATACCGGGACTTGGGGTTGTCGCACTTTATGCTCTGCTATCGGTCAAACTCAGCAGCCGTGCCAGCCGCGGTCTGCTGCTGATCTTTGTGCCCATCGCCCTGACCGCCTATACGACCTACCCGTTTCTCTTGCTGGCGTTGTGCCTCCTACGGCAGGATTTTGATCGCTCGTGGAAGGATCTGGCGGGACTGCTGGGGCTATTTCTAGTCAGCTTTGTCTTGGGCCTGCTGCTGATCTTTGGCCTAAATTATCTGGAGCATGGCATCTTTGGCGTTGTCATGGCCGACTGGCGTTCACCGAAGCCTGCGCAGGATCTGGCCTCGCTGATGCAGAACCTGCCGGTCCTCTGGAATTTTCTGGATCAAATCCTGCTCAAGGCTTCGCTGAACAATCCGTTTCTAAGCCTGCTGCAGACGGCCCTGTTTGGCGGGGCGATCTGGCTGACGGCCAAGCGGGACCTGCTAAAAGCGATCTATCCTCTGACCGGGCTGGTGCTGTGCCTTGCTATAGTGCTGATGTCAGGGCTGAAATCCGGGGTTGGACTGCCGATGCGAGCCGGTGGGTTTGCTTGGGTTTTTTACGCGGTATTCTTGGGCTGGCTGTCGCTAGAGCTGCAAGAGCGCGGCCGTGACCGACTGGGTCGCAATATTCTATTTTTTGTCGCCGCGACCTACATTGCCATCGCAGGGATGGAGCGACATTTTTCTGGCAGCTGGCAGAATTATAGCCGTACCCTTGCCGCGGAAATCGGCCCCGGGGAGGAACCCGTTCTGATCACTGGAACCTATCGTTCGCTGACCTCGGCAAAACGGTCCCAATTGCAAAGCTATTATGCGGTCAAGTTCCGGCTGGAACATCTGACCGGGCGACAGGTTTATGTGTGCGAGTTTGAAGAAAAGGCCTGTCAGGATCTGCCGGACGCTCTTAAGACGGGGTTGAACCCCGATGCCGACCAACAGCAACACGCGCTGTTAACCGCAGGGGGCAATCTGGTCGTTCTCTTTTCGCCCACCCCAATCATGCAGGAAAAGCTTGAACACAATCGCAAATAGGCGGGCCCGGCACGGGGTACCGAGGAGGTGCGCAGGTATGTCGGCTGCGCTACTGGGAGAAACAGCCGCCGCTAGAAAACCCACGGGAATACTCCGCGGCTTTTTCGCGGCACCCCTCATAGCGAGATCAACCCAAAATAAAGAGGTCCGAATTGAACACTGCGCTGACATTGACGTCATCTAAGTCCCGCGTCACATCGACGATCCGGCGCAACTGCTTGATGAGTATCCTCGTAGTAGCGGATCTTCTTAGCGGGCTGTCCTGAACACCCTGATTCGTCACTGATAATCACCCCAGCCCCAGTCATTCTACCGCCACCGGCGCGTTGGTTGCGCGGGCTGCTCTGCCCCCTGAAAACTGGACCGTATGAAGCTGGAGCTTTCCGCTAAGTTGGATCTCACCCCGTTTCTGGTCCAGGCTTCATGCGACCTTTGGGGTTTCCTTCAGTTGGGACGCAAATTCGCTCGGCGTCAAGTTTCTGAGCGATGTGATCAGCCCCACCTGAGTGGTCCGGTTTGATTGTTAGTGCATGACCGGCCTTCGGTCCATCTGGACGATGGTTTCGGGAGCCGGAGGGCGGTAGCCCAATGCGCTGTGTGGTCGTTTCGTGTTGTAGTGTTTCCTCCATTCTTCGATCAGGA
>NZ_JBDOQR010000139.1:0-4435 GCF_039839315.1 Phaeobacter sp. CAU 1743
GGAACAACTCGACCTCTTCGAAGCCCTGGATCTGAAAACACCCGCCTGAAACGGCCATGTTGTGGCAAAAGCGGGCATCCCGCTCCAACAATATCAGTCGCTTACGCGCTTAGCTGTTGAAGTTGGGAATATCGCGCTTTCCGAGCCGGGGTCTTGTGCTAGTGCAGCCTTGTAATAAGCAACCGCATGTACGAACTGCCGATCACGCATTTTGGACGCTGCTTCCGTCAACGGATCAACGCTTGTATCAACCTCAACCTGATAGACCTCCGCCGGAGCCAACCGGGAGCTGGGCGAGGCGGCATCGTAATCAAAGGCCTTCTGGCAGGCAGGAAGCATCAGACACAAAGTGAATGCGCCCTGCAGAATGCCTCTCTCAAGACGCGTCATAAAACAATACCTCCTACAAGAGATGAGAATGCACGGAGCGGGTTGAGGCACGCCCTAGGTTCAATGGCTAAGTGCCTTGCGCAAGTGGGTCAAGCAGGAATGAAGACAATGTTTCTTCCAAAAAACAATGGCTGTCGCCACGCTCGGTCCTGAACGGAGCTATGAGTGAATCTGATGTTTGGCGATTTGAATGACGGCGGTGCATCTGGTTGGTTTGAAGTCGCAAAACAAACCACCAACCATTCAAGGACGCACCCCTGATTGCGGGCTTGCGAGGTCGCGCAGGGACGTGATTCCGATGATGCCGCGGTCTGGACTGTCGCTGAATTCCGTCGAGTACGCCTATGAGATGGGCACACCGGAATTACTTCGAACCAGCATCATGTTGGCGGCCGCCGCGCTGACCACGAACCGAAGCATGTACCCCAAGGATCTCAACCGAAAGCCGCGACAGAGGCCAAGACCGACACCAAGAATATCAAAGGAACCGCTACGGCGGATCAATTGTCTTGCGTAAAGCTGCTTGGCCGAGACGCCCGCGTTAACGACGTCTTGACCCTAACAAGAGACAATCTTTGTAACCTTCTCCGTTAATCCAGGCCAAATGATTCAGGGTTCACACGTCGTCCGACAGCGTCTGGGCGCTTGGCCATGTCAGCTAAAGCCCGACCAGGTGCCCGAAGCGAACTGCTGGTGCCAACAGTCAAACTTTCTCTGGACGAGGCGGGAGAATACGCGCCCTGGTTGCCGATATCAGGTGATCCCATACCAGCGGTGTTGGATACAGCAGCGTCGCGCGGCGCACTGCCGTACTCAACGATAATGTGTAAGGTACTAAGTACATCTCCGTCGCTATCTCGAGCTATATCTGCGAATGCGGCGCCGCATCCGAGCAGGGAGGCCAGTAGGCTAGCTGCCAGCAATTTTTTGCGAAACACGGTATTTCCTTTCCAATTAGAAGTGGGCCAAAGCAACACTGACCGAACCGGTCAATCGTGGCCCGTCACCACTAAAGTTTGTGAGATCTCTGACGCCAATTTTGAATGCGATGGGAGATTCTGATAGGCGCCAGCTGGCCCCCAGGCTCAAGTTTCGTCCGTTCCAATCGGCTATCACCGAAGTCGTGTTACTGGTCCGGAAAGAAAGTCCTCCGAATAAAGCGGTCGCATAACGGCCTTTGCCTTCTGCTGTGTCGCGTGGACTTTTATGTGCGAACCGGCCGCCGCCGACCCCTACAGTAAGAACTCCCTCGAACGGGAATGGTGCGTTCACAGAGTCGAATGCCCAACTTGCCACGATATAGGGGCTAGCTTCTCCGTCAGTCTCTTTTACGAAAAGGTTCTCAGCGCCAACGCCAATAGATAGCCCGTCGAACAGATAACGGCTAATCTGGAAGCCGAAGGATGTTCGATCCTGGTTATTTAAATCAGAAAGGTCATTTAGTGAGACCCCCATCGAGACGCCTAGGCCTTCAAAGGAGTTTCCGAAGCCAAGTCCTAATCCAAGGCCGGCATCAGGGTCGTTTGTCCATGGAACACGGCTAACCCCACCAACGGAAGCAGCCAAAGTTGCATGATTGGTTTGATTGGCAAACACGGCCGGCCCGAATCCAGACGGAATAGTTAGGACGTGTGCCGTTGGACCGGGTAGAGTGACACGATGGGCTCTGTACATGTGACGTACGGCCCGTTCGTCTTGCAGGTCAATCGCTTCTAGGCGTTTATACAGCTGGCGTTCGTTTGCAACGTCCCGATTAATAGTAAAATGCCGGCGCTCGTCATTAAAAATTAGTACACCTGCATCTGAAAGGTTTTTTACGTCATCCAGCGTTAAAATAAACCCACCAATCTGGACGGCATCATAGCGCCCGTCTTCAGCCAGATCAGCGGCATGAGTATTTTCAGCGTATGCAAGGCTGAAAGCAGCGAGCGACACTGTCAATGTAAGTGGTTTCATGAATAAAGGTACCTTGGCGCCACGCCGAATTGCCTTTTTGGCGGCCATATTAAGTTGTTTCAGTGGGAACATTGCAGATGGCCCCCGTAGGGCATCGGATTTGATGTCACTGCATATGCTGCTTTGCACCTGCCATGCATTGTACAAGAAGGCATCTCGTTTTCTTTGTGTACGCCGCGCGACTAAGTTCGAGCGTTCAACGCCAAACGAATGCCGATACTTAAGCGGTTGGTCTCAGCATTAGCACCTAAAACGTCATTATTTCATATGCCGACGGCAGCTAGTGTTTAGCCGTCAGGCCGGGCCCTTAAGCCCATTTTTTCCTTTATGAGCGGAAAAAGTATAAGAGCCCCGAGCGAAACTTGCCCCGCAAGTATGTACATCCCAGTTGCATACAGCCAACTTCGAGTTTCGAGCAAGGAAAGTAATCCTGCGATCATCCCAGCAACTGTCGCAACACCAATGTAGGAGAACCAATACAGATCAATGACGCCTGTATCTGACTTGGATTTTTCTTGCGCGAACGGTTCACATTTTTTTTTTACCCAAACCATATTGTTTACGCGGGACTGTACGATAGCGTAGTCTACAGACGCCTGCGACAGCGGGGCCTTTAGACTGCAGTCACAGACAGAAACTCTGGTCAGGTCGAACTCATCACGAGAAAATTCTGATGAGATAAGTACTACCGGCAACCTGGGCAGAAATCGCCTTAGATCTAGCAAGTCATCGATAATCGCTTCTATCCCACCCAATCCATCGACATCGACAAAAAGGCGATCAATTTGCGGCCTGGCCACTCCGTTCATGGCGATTAGATCCATTAAGGATGTAAAACGAACCAGAGTGCTTCCGCTCGCTGACACGGCATCTGTCAAATCCACAAAGGTCACGCCACATGGACCAACAAAACCTACAGCATATGTCCGGATATTTACAAGTTTGTTCACAGCAGTCTTCCCCGAATGCCTTTTTAGGCTAGCAAATAGGGGGCGGGGATTGACCCCTCTCGTCGGTATAGCCGTGTATCTTTGATCTGGGATTTGGTATCGAAAGAGTATTATTGCTGATCGAGCGCTCGCTTGACGTGTTGATAAGGCACACATGGCGTGCAGCGTTTCAGTGACAAGGACGGATCGATGGAGGTTTGATGCGGCAACCCGTGCGAGCTTTCTGCGATCGGGCCGTACCTATGATGCACGATGGGGCAGGCGGCAAACCTACCGCACCAGAAAACAGGCGCGCGCAGATATCTTCGCCAAACTTCAACGGTTCTACAATGCAAAGTGGACCTGTCGCGGTTTGATGCCGCTCCTTTGATAGCATTTACTGCAACAAAGGAGATGAACTATGGGACTGAAACGGACGGACGAATTCCGTAAGGATGCGGTGCGCATTGCACTGACCAGTGGACTGAAGCGCAAACAGGTGGCTGATGATTTGGGTGTCGGTATGTCGACACTGAATAAGTGGATCACAGCACATCGAGACACGGATGTGGTGTCGCAAGAGGATTTGGACCTCGCAAAAGAGAATGACCGGCTTCGACGTGAGATCCGGCTCCTCAAGGAGGAGAGGGAAATTCTAAACTGAAGAGGATCAGGAAAGGCCCCGGTGGGGCGTTTCCCCGATGAAGGCCACCCAGTTCTTCGCGGGCCTAAAGCAATGAAGTTTAGGTTTATCGAAGAACACAGGTCCGACTTTCCAACCAATCGTCTTTGCGATGTCGTCGGCGTTAGCACGCGCGGATTGCGGGCGTTCCGCAGCCGTCCGGCCAGTCGCAGGCAGCGGTCCGATCTGGTGACGCTGGCACATATCAAGGAACAATCTCGTCTCAGCTTGGGCAGCTACGGCAGGCCACGGATGACGGAAGAGCTGAAGGAAATCGGCTTGGACGTCGGACATCGCCGGGTTGGCAGATTGATGCGCCAGCATGGTATATCCGTCGTCAGAACCCGTAAACACAAGGTCACCACAGACAGCGATCACAAGTTCAACATTGCGCCGAACCTGCTGGATCGTGACTTCACCGCCAACGCGCCGAACCAGAAATGGGCCGGTGACATCAGCTATGTTTGGACCCAAGAGG
>NZ_JBDOQR010000014.1:0-81351 GCF_039839315.1 Phaeobacter sp. CAU 1743
TTCGCAAAGATCAAGGAATTCAGAGCCATAGCGACCCGCTACGAAAAGACAACGTCCAGCTACGCCGCCAATTGGCATCTCGCGGCTGCCATCATCGCCTCACGATGAATGTCCACAGACCCTAACACCCGCAAGGCTTTTCAGCCCTCCGATATTTGGGGGCTGCGGGCTGCAAAGCCTTGCTCCCGTCGCTCCCTGTGGTGACCTTTCTGCTTTGCAAACTCCGTGACATTTCTGAATGGGATTTACAATTGGGACGACGTATCTGCACCGACCGCTCTTTGGCGACATGCACCGCGCTCACGCAACCGAAGGAAACACCGCCGTCTTTTTCACCGTGCCGTAGACAAAACTGGTGTCGATCGAGGCGATGCCGCCGATGGGATGAATGCGGTTCCGTATGAAATCCTCATAGGCTTCGAGATCGGGCACAAGCACCCTCAGCTGGTAATCCATTGCCCCGGTCATCACGTGACATTCCAGCACCTCATCGATCATCCGGATACGGCTTTCGAAATTCTTTACATCCGCCTCGTTGTGCCGCTCCAGCCGGACGCGCACGAACACCATGATCGACAGACCATAGGCCGCCGCGTCCACATCGGCGCTGTAGCCCTGCACGATCCCCTTGGCTTCAAGGTTCCGGATCCGCCGCAGACAAGGAGAGGGTGACAGATTCACCGCATCGGCAAGATCCTGGTTGGTCATGCGACCGTCCCGCTGCAACGCACGGATGATCTGTCGGTCTTTACTGTCCATGAAGCCCTCATATTGGCAGATACTGCCAATAATTACCTCAACCAAGGCAGAATTGGCAATCAAATGCCGTACAGGTCAGCACAAAGTGGCGCCACCAAGTTTCAGGAGATATCCCAATGAGCCGCGCCGCAGGATTTGCCACCCGTGCCATCCACCACGCCTATAACCCGCTGGACAATGACGGCGCGCTGACCCCGCCCCTGCATCTGACCTCGACCTTCTCCTTTGAAACCGCCGAAGCGGGCGGAGATACCTTCGCCGGAGAGCGCGAAGGCCATATCTATTCCCGCATTTCCAACCCGACCTGCGATTTGCTTGAGCAGCGCATCGCGACGCTCGAAGGGGCAGAGGCAGGCCTTGCCATGGCCAGCGGCATGGGCGCGATCACTGCGGTTCTGTGGACCCTTCTGTCGCCGGGCGACGAGGTGATCGTCGACAAGACGCTGTATGGCTGCACCTTTGCCTTCATGCGGCACGGGCTGGCAAAATGGGGTGTCACCATTACCCATGTGGACATGACTGACGTGGATAACCTGCGTGCGGCGATCAGTGACAAGACCCGCGTCGTCTATTTCGAAACCCCGGCCAATCCGAACATGCGTCTTGTTGATATCGCGGCAGCATCAGACATCGCCCACGCGGCAGGTGCGCAGGTCGTGGTCGACAACACCTATGCAACCCCCTATCTGACCCGCCCGATTGAGCTTGGCGCCGATATCGTGGTGCATTCCGCCACAAAATACCTTGGCGGCCATGGTGATGTGGTGGCCGGGCTGATCGCAGGCACTGCCGAGCAGATCACCGAAATCCGGTTGGTGGGGATGAAGGACATGACGGGGGCAGTAATGGCGCCGTTCAATGCCATGCTGATCCTGCGCGGGCTCAAGACTCTTGCCCTGCGCATGGATCGTCACTGCGCCTCTGCCCGGGTGGTGGCGGAGTATCTGGAGGCGCATCCGGCCGTCAACAGCGTGCATTTTCCGGGGCTTCAAAGCTTCCCCCAGCACCAACTGGCCGAACGCCAGATGGCGCAGCCGGGTGCAATGATCGCCTTTGAAATCGACGGCGGTATGGCTGGCGGGATCCAGTTCATGAACGCGCTCGAGATGATCCAGCGCGCCGTGTCGCTGGGCGATGCGGAAACGCTGATCCAGCACCCGGCCTCGATGACCCATTCGACCTATACCGCCGAGGAACGGCTTGAGCATGACATCAGCGATGGCCTGATCCGCCTGTCGGTGGGGCTGGAAGACGTGGCCGACATCCTGCAGGATCTGGATCAGGCCCTGCCCACGCCCGCCAAACACGCTGCCGAATAAGGAGAGCGCCATGCCCGCCGATCTCACCCACCTGAAGACCGTCGAACAGCGGCTGCTGTGGCTGTCGCACTGGATGATCCATCACGCCAATCACGTGCGCCCCAAGGTAGACGGGATCAAGATCGGCGGGCATCAGGCCTCCTCGGCCTCGATGGTGTCGATCATGACCGCGCTTTATTTCTCGGCACTGCGGCCCGAGGACAGGGTGGCCGTGAAACCCCATGCCTCGCCGGTCTTTCACGCGATGCAATACCTGATGGGCAACCAGACCCGCGAGAAGATGGAGAATTTCCGCGGCTTTGGTGGCGTGCAGAGCTATCCCAGCCGGACCAAGGATATCGACGATGTGGATTTTTCCACCGGTTCGGTGGGCCTTGGCGTGGCGATCACCTCATTTGCTGCGATTATCCAGGATTACATCAAGGCCAAGGATTGGGGGCGCGATGCCCCGATGGGCCGCATGGTGGCGTTGGTCGGCGATGCAGAACTGGACGAGGGCAATATCTACGAAGCCCTGCAGGAAGGTTGGAAAAACGATCTGCGCAACACCTGGTGGATCATCGATTACAACCGCCAGTCACTGGACGGAATCGTACGCGAAGGGTTGTTCGGGCGGATCGAGAAGATTTTCGACGCCTTCGGCTGGGATGTGGTGCGGGTCAAACATGGCGTCTTGCAGCGGGCCGCGTTCGAGGAACCCGGTGGCGATCATTTGCGAGACTGGATCGATGCCTGCCCCAATCAGGAATATTCCGCGCTGACCTTCATGGGCGGTGCAGTCTGGCGCAAGCGGCTGATGGATGATCTCGGCGATCAGGGCGATGTGACGGCCCTGATCGACCGGCGCAGCGACGCCGAACTGGCCGCGCTGATGGAGAACCTGGGCGGGAACTGCGTAGAGACCATGGCTCAGACCTTTGACGCCATCGACCACGACCGGCCCACCTGTTTCCTCGCCTATACGATCAAGGGCTGGGGCACGCCCATTGCGGGACACAAGGACAATCACGGCGGGCTGATGAACAAGTCCCAGTTCGCCGAATGGCAAAAGCACATGGGCGTGGCTGAAGGCGAAGAATGGGAGCCTCTGGCAGCGGTCAAAGACCCGGATGCCCTGCGTGCCTTCCTGTCTGAGGTGCCCTTCTTTGCCAAGGGCACCCGCCGCTATCAGGATGACAAACTGGCGGTGCCCGCGATTGCCGTCGACACCTCGCGCGAGGTGTCGACCCAGATGGCCTTTGGCAAGATCCTTGATGATCTCTCGAAGGGCGATAGCGCACTGGCCCACCGCATCGTCACCACCTCACCTGATGTGACCGGCACCACCAACCTTGGCCCATGGGTGAACCGGCGCAAGCTCTTTGCTCGCACCGAACAGGCCGATGCATTTATCGAAAACCGCATTCCCTCGACCGCGAAATGGGAGTTCACACCGCAGGGCCAACATATCGAACTGGGCATTGCCGAGATGAATCTGATGCTGCTCTTGGGCGCGGCGGGCCTGTCGCATTCGCTCTTTGGCAAGCGGCTTATCCCCATCGGCACGGTCTATGATCCCTTTGTCGCCCGCGGCCTCGATGCGCTGAACTATGCCTGTTATCAGGACGCGCGTTTCATTCTGGTCGGCACCCCCTCCGGGGTGACACTGGCGCCCGAAGGCGGTGCGCACCAATCCGTCGGAACCCCTCTCATCGGGATGAGCCAGGACGGGTTGGCCTCCTTTGAACCTGCCTTTGCGGACGAACTGGCAGTGATCATGGAGTGGGCCTTTGACTACGTGCAGCGCGATGGCGAGGGCGATCCGGATGAACGCACCTGGCTGCGGGATGAGACCGGCGGGTCGGTCTATCTGCGCCTCACCACCAACCCTGTTGAACAGCCCGGCAAACGCGTCGACGAAGAATTCCGTCAGGGTGCCATCGATGGCGCCTACTGGCTGCGCAAGCCGGGGCCGAATTGCGACGTGGTGATCGCCTATCAGGGCGCAGTTGGCCCAGAGGCGATCAAGGCCGCCGGAATGGTCGGCGAAGGTCGCCGCGACATTGGCGTGCTGGCGGTGACCTCGGCGGACCGGCTGAATGCAGGCTGGACAGCGGCGCAACGCGCTCGCGCCCGCGGCAATGCGGCGGCGCAATCGCATATCGAGGCCCTGATGGGGCGGCTGCCGCCCCATTGCCGGATCATCACTCTGATCGACGGGCATCCGGCCACATTGTCATGGCTTGGCTCTGTCGCCGGGCACCAGACAATCCCGCTTGGGGTGGAGCATTTTGGCCAGACCGGCACTATAGGGGATCTTTACCGCCACCACGGCATCGACGCCCGCGCCATCGTCGAAAAGGTGAATGGTTTGACAGCCGGGAAGAAGATGGCCTGAGGGGCGCACATCAAAGGGATGTATCTTCGCGAAGCACGCAACGGTCCAGCAGTGCCGTTACATCCTCGGCCTTGAACAATGCGGTGCCTTCGGTCTGGACCGTTGCGCTGGCGGCGGCAACGCCCCAGCGCAACGCCTGCCCCAGAGGCTGGCCCTGCGACAGGGCCAGCGTCAGCGCCCCGGTAAAGGCATCCCCTGCCCCGATTTTACTGACCATCGGAACCTCGGGTGCGCGACAGAAAAACCGCTGCTGCCCCGTCACCAGAATGGAGCCTTCACCGCCGCGGCCGCCAACCACGAGCTCCGCCACGCCGCGCGCAATCAGCGCCTCGGCAAAGGTGTAGCTGTCATTCAGGCTCTCCATCCTGTGCCCTGCTGACTGCTCCGCCTCACGCTGATCCAGCCGCAACAAATGCACTGGATCGGAAGGTGAGGAGAGCAGATGTTCCAGCGCAGTCTTTGAAGTATCGACTACCAGCTTGCTCCGGCTCGGGGTCAGGGCCGCCAGAACCTTTTGCGGGAAATCGTCACCCAGACCGGGCGTGACGCCACCGCTAAGGACCACATAACCATCCCTTGGCGCGGCAGAGACAATCGCATCGAGCAGGCGCGCGCCATCAGCCTCACTCATCTCCTCACCCGGAACACTGAAGCGGAACTGTTCCCCGGTCGATGTATCCGTCACCGCAAAACTCTGCCGCGTTTCACCACCGGCCTGCACGGGATCCACCGGGACGCCCTCCGCTGCCAAAAGCTGCAACAGCCGCTCCCCCATGGCGCCGCCTACGGCAACGAGCGCCAGAACATCGCCGCCCAGCCTGTGAATGGCCCGGGCCACATTGACGCCGCCACCGCCCGGATCGGTGCGCGGAGTATCACAATAAAGCTTGGGGCCTGCCACCACGTGGTCGATCGAGGTGGCCAGATCAACGGCAGGGTTCAGCGTGATTGTCAGGATCTTGGACATTGGTTTCCCAGCAGGCAGGTCAGAGCACAGCCTCTGCACATCTAATTCTTTTCTGTAGCGCCACCAATCCCGGACGGTCTGAGCCGCCGGGCGGATATGGCGGTTAAGGCTCTTCCCTGCGCAGCTGTTTTCTAAGCCAGGCCTCGAACCGTTGCACCGGTTTTGGCGCCGCCCCGTAGGGGCGCACGAAATAATAGCGTTTGCGGGAGGTCAGATGCGGACCGGGAATGCGCATCAACTCACCCGAGGCGATTTCCTGATCTACCATATCATATGGCACGATCGCTGCGCCCAGCCCGGCCACCGCTGCAGCGATAACCATCGAATGCTGGTCGAAATAGCGCCCGTCCTGACGTGGCGCACCGATGATCCCAGCTCGTGCGAACCAGTCCCGCCAAGCTTCTTCGCGGCTTTCCAGATGCAGCAGCGGCACCCCAGGCCAATTCGGATTGCCCGCAAGATCCTGCCCGGCAAAGAAATCCGGCGCGCAGACCGGGATCATCTGCTCGCCGAACAATTCGGTCATCAAGGTACCGGGCCAATTGTCGAGCCCGTAATGAATGGCCAGATCAAAAGAGGTGCGGCTGAAATCAAACGGCTCCAGCCGGGTGGTGAAATTCAGCTCGATCTCGGGGTGGCGGGCAAAGAAATCCGGCAACCTTGGGATCAGCCAGCGATTGGCGAATGTCGGCAGGACGGCGATCCGCAGCGCCGAACGCCCGGCCCCGGCGGCAACCGCTTTTTGCAGGCTGGCCTTCAGCGAGCCCAGATCCTGCGCCAGATCGGTGGCGAGCCCCTGCCCGGCCGGGGTCAACACCACACCGCGCCCGACCCGCTGGAACAACTCGAACCCCAGAACGGATTCCAGCTCCTTCACCTTCTTGCTGACCGCACTTTGGGTCAGTCCCAGTTCCTCGCCGGCGGCGGTGAAGTTCTGATGCCGGGCTGCGCTTTCGAAACAGCGCAAGTGGGTCAGGCTCGGCAGCCGCATCACGACACCTCCTGCGGGCCGATCTGCCCGACCAGCCAGTCACGGAACTTCAGCAGGGGATAATCCGCCGCCCGGTTCTGCGGCCAGACCAGGAAATAGGACCCCAGGCTCACCGGCGCGCCGGGCACCGCCAGTTGCAGTCGTCCCTGTTCAATCTCTGCCTCGGCAAGGAAGGTCGGCAGCAAGGCAACGCCAAGCCCATGCACCGCCGCCTGCGTCATCGCCGAGGATTGATCGAACAGCATACCGCGCAGTTTTTCCGCCGGAACATCATGCAGGGCAAACCATTGCTCCCAGCTGTCCGGGTGGGTCTCAAGATGCAACAGCGGGAAATTGAGCAGCTCCTCTGGCGCGGCGGCCGGGGCCTGCATCAACCCCGGCGCACAGACCGGCAGCACGTGTTTGGGCATCAGAGGCAGGTATTCGACGCCCGGCCAGTCACGCACCCCATAATGAATCGCCGCCTGTGTGGTGCTGCCCTCGAAACTGAAGGGCAGGTTGTGGGTCTGAAGGTTGACCGTAATCCCCGGATGCGCGGCCACGAAATCCTTCAGCCGCGGCGCCAGCCAGTGCAGCCCGAAGGAAGGCAGGATCGACAGGTTCAGACTGCCACCATCCGGGTTTGCCCTGAGCTTCACCGACGCCTGCGCCAGCCGGGTCAGGATACCGCGTGCCTCCTGTGCGAACCCTGCCCCCGCCGGTGTCAGCTGCATCCGCATCTGATCACGCGCAATCAGATCAACCCCCATCTGCTCTTCCAGCTGTTTCAGCTGACGGCTGACCGCGCTTTGGGTCAGCGACAGATCCTCGGCCGCCGCCGAGGCACTACCCAGACGGTCCACCGCTTCGAGGGCAAGCAGGGATGGAATGGAGGGTAAAAAGCGACGCGGCGCGATCATATGACTTTACCTCATACCGGCAGGAATTAGTTTCATGTGCAAACCACTCCTTTCAATGACAAACAAGGGAAAATGCCAACACCTGATCATCAAAGATAGTTCTTTCCCTCATGATCAGCATTCTCTGACAAGGACTCCCTCCATGGATTACGCAGATATCCTGACCGCCGCTGGCCTGACCAAAGACGAACTCTGGGGTGGAACGCTCAGCGTGACCACGCCGGTCGATGGCAGCGAAATCGCCAAGTTGAAGATGCACAGTGTGAGCGAGGCAAACACCCAGATCGCGGATGCGAAACAGGCATTCACGGCCTGGCGGCAAGTGCCCGCCCCGCGCCGCGGTGAACTGGTCCGCCTGCTGGGCGAAGAGCTGCGCCGCGAGAAGGAAAACCTTGGTCGGCTGGTGACGCTGGAATGCGGCAAGATCTATCAGGAAGGCCTTGGCGAAGTGCAGGAGATGATCGACATCTGCGATTTCGCGGTTGGCCTGTCCCGCCAGCTTTATGGCCTCACCATCGCATCAGAACGCCCCGGCCACGCCATGCGCGAGACCTGGCACCCGATGGGCACCTGCGGCATCATCACCGCGTTCAACTTCCCGGTGGCGCCCTGGTGCTGGAACACGGCGCTGGCGCTTGTTTGCGGCGATCCGGTGATCTGGAAACCTTCCGAGAAGACCCCCCTGACGGCGCTGGCAGTTCAGAAGATCTGCGACCGGGTGATGGAGACTTTTGGCGAGGAAGCCCCAAAAGGCCTGATTCAGACTCTGGTTGGCGAACGCGATCTGGGCGAAGCGCTGACAGCCTGCAAGGATGTCGCGATCATCTCGGCCACCGGTTCGGTGCCGATGGGCAAGGCGGTTGCCGCCGATATGTCCAAACGCCTGGGACGCACGATTCTGGAGCTGGGCGGCAACAACGCGATGATCGTGGCCCCTTCGGCGGATCTGGAAATGGCCCTGCGCGCCATCGTTTTCTCCGCCGTTGGCACAGCCGGGCAGCGCTGCACCACCCTGCGCCGCCTGATCGTGCACAAGGACATCTATGACCAGCTGATCCCGCGCCTGATCAAGGCCTATGAGGGTCTGCCGATTGGTGATCCTCTGGCCGACGGCACCCTGGTCGGCCCGCTGATCGACCGTCCCGCGCTGGACGCCATGGACGCTGCGTTGGCGCAGGCCAAGGCCGAAGGTGGAAAGGTGCACGGCGGCGGGCAGGCGCAAAAGGGCAGCCATGGCGATGCGGCCTATGCCCATCCGGCCATCGTGGAAATGCCGGAACAATCGGCAATCATGCATACCGAAACCTTCGCGCCGATCCTTTATGTGGTGAAATACGACGATCTGGATGAGGCCATCGCCCTGCAGAACGACGTGCCTCAGGGGCTCAGCTCCTGCATCTTCTCCACCGATGTGCGCGAGACCGAATATTTCCTCTCGGCAGCGGGTTCGGATTGCGGTATCGCCAATGTGAACATCGGACCCTCCGGTGCCGAAATCGGCGGGGCCTTTGGCGGAGAAAAGGAAACCGGCGGCGGCCGCGAAAGCGGATCTGACGCCTGGAAAGGGTATATGCGCAGGCAGACGAATACTGTGAACTATTCACGCGATCTGCCACTTGCACAGGGGATCAAATTTGACATCTGATCTGGCGTCCAGTCTTTGGCATGACACCTGCCGGGAGCAGATCCTGGCGCCGCAGCTGACCGAAGAGGTCACTGCGGATCTGGTGGTGATCGGCGGCGGCTACACAGGGTGTGCCGCCGCGCTGAAGGCTGCGGGACTAGGTGCCGATGTCCGCCTGATCGAGGCGGGCAGTTTCGGCAGCGGTGGGTCGGGGCGCAATGTCGGTCTGGCCAATGCAGGCCTCTGGCTACCCCCCGAGGATATCAACGCCGAAATCGGCGAGGCGGCCGGGCGCCGCCTGTCCGACCTGCTCGCCGGGGCGCCGGATATGGTCTATGACCTGATCGAAACCCATCAGATCGCCTGCGAACCGGTCCGCAAGGGCACGCTGCACTGCGCCCATGCCCCCAGCGGCATGAAAGACCTGCAACGGCGCTTCGACCAGCTGTCGCGGATCGGCGCTCCGGTGAAACTGCTGGACGCAAGCGAAGCGCAGGCAAGGGTCGGGTCCGAACAGGTGTTCGGCGCGCTGTTTGATCCACGCGCCGGCACGATCCAGCCGCTGGCCTATGCCCGTGGCCTCGCCCGGGCCGCTGCGGGCGCAGGTGCAAAGGTCCACGCAGAGACCCCTGCCCTATCGGCCACACGGCAGCAGGATATCTGGGACATCACCACCCCCAATGGCCGCATTCGCGCCAAGCATATGATCGTCGCCACCAACGGCTACGCCCTGCCCATCGAAGGGCTGCAAACCCCAGCCATGATCCCGGTGCATTATTTCCAGGCCGCAACCGATCCGCTGCCGGACAGTGTTCGCAGGGCCATCCTGCCCGAGCTGGAAGGATGCTGGGATTCGGCGCTGGTCATGTCCTCCTGGCGGCTGGATCAGGAAGGTCGCCTGATCATCGGCGGCATGGGGGCGCTGAACCATCCCGGCAGCGGCATTCACCTCGGCTGGCTGCGGCGCAAACTGGCCGATCTATTCCCGGCGCTGGCCGACACGCCCCTGCGACAAACCTGGTTCGGGCGGATCGCAATGACCACGGAACACCTGCCGAAGATCCAGCATCTGGACGGCGGCTATGCCTGTTTCGGCTATTCCGGGCGCGGCATCTGCCCCGGCACACTGTTTGGCACCCGCATGGCGGAGGCACTGCTGACTGGCGAGACATCCTGCCTTCCGGTAGACCCGGTGGCCAGCCACAGCCTGCCCTTTGCCGGGCTCAAACAAGCCTATTACGAGACCGGCGCGACCCTGACGCATCTGGTCAAGAACCGGTTCTGAAAGGGGCAGACCAGGGTCCCCCGCCCTGCCCCTTTCCGGAATACCTAGTGGCAGCTCGCCATCGCACTGCCCAGTTCGGACAACAGATCCGTGTAGAAATCCGGCCCCGACGGGATGTGGCTGCCCATGGGGTCGATCACTACCGTTTTTGCCCCGGTCCCATCCAGCACCGTATCGACCAGTCCCGGATTGAACTGCGGCTCGGAAAAGACACAGGCGACGCCATGGGACGCGACCGCATCGCGGATCTCGGCGATGCGCGCGGGGCTTGGGTCCGAAGCATCGCCCAGCGAAATCGCCCCGGATGAGGTCAGCGCAAAACTGTGCTCGAAATACTGGTAAGCGTCGTGGAAAACGATGAAGGCGCTGGCGCGCAGTGGCTCCAGAACCGCATCAAGGCGCCCCACGGTTTCCTTGATTTCCGCCTGACCGGCCTTGGCGTTGGCCATGTAGATCTCTGCGTTTTCGGGGTCCAGCGCGGCCAGCTCTGCGGCAATGACCGATAGCCACAGCTCTGCGTTTTCCGGCGCCAGCCAGGCATGGGGGTCAATGCCTTCATGTGCGTGGCCAGCGTGATCCTCGTGATGCGCGTCGCCGTGTTCATCATGCGCCATGTGATCATGATCGTCACCATGCTCGCCCTCTTCGGCGTGATCCTCATGTCCATCGTGATCTTCGCCAGCGTGACCGTCGTGATCATGCTCGGCTTCATGATCGTGATCATCGTGATCAAAGGTCGTGCCCGACCGGAACTCCAGCTCCAGCGTGCCATCGACATCCAGCAGTTCGGTCACCCGCGCCCGCCCCGCCAGGGTCTCAAGCGGGCCTTCCAGCCAGGGTGTCAGTGCTTCGCCAATCCAGAACACCGCATCAGCGCGGTCCAGCGCCAGCGCTTCGGAGGGGCGCATCGCGTAGCCATGGGGTGACGCACCGGGCGGCACCACCAGATCCGGCTCTCCCACTCCCTGCATCACACGGGCGACCAGCCCATGCACCGGCGCGATATCAACCGCTACCCGCGGCACCTCGGCCAGCGCCATCCCTGCCCCAAAAACAGCAGGCAGCGCCGCTGCGTAAGATAAGCCTTTCATTCCGACAGTCCTCTCGTCCCGAGTCGATGTAATTGTATAACATTACGCGGCTTGATAAACGTCATAACATAACATATCAAGACCCAAATCGGCGCCTGTTACTGCCCCTTCAATTGCCCTGTGCGGAGACCCCTGATGGATTCGATCGGCTTCGAAACCCACGATCACAGCAGCTGTATCCACGACTGCATTGCCGCAGTGGATGCCCGGTGCAAGGCAAAGGGTCTGCAATTCACCCCCGTACGGCGGCGGGTGCTGGAAATCCTGCTGCAAGAGCACCGGGCGCTCGGCGCCTATGACATTCTGGACCGGCTGCGCGAAGAGGGACTCGGCTCGCAGCCCCCGGTCGCCTATCGGGCGCTGGATTTCCTGGTCAAGAATGGCTTTGCCCACAAGATCGAACGGCTGAATTCCTTTGTGGCCTGCACCCATCCCGGCGACAGGCACGCGCCGATTTTCATGATCTGCCGAATCTGCGATGCCGTGGCCGAAGTGCATACCGATCCTACCAAGGGAGAGCTCGGCGCTGCAGCAGAGGAAGCCGGGTTCCTGATCGAGCGCACCGTCGTCGAAGCCGAAGGGATCTGCCCAAAATGCCAGAAGGCACAGGCTGCATGAGCCTTGTATCCCTGAAAGGCCTGTCCGTTCAGTATGGCGGCAACACGGTGCTGTCCGATGTGAACCTGAATATCGAAGCGGGTGAGATCCTCACCATTGTCGGGCCGAACGGATCGGGAAAATCCACGCTCTTGCGCAGCATCATCGGCGCCCTGAAGCCCAGCCGGGGCAGCATCACCCGCGCGCCCGGCCTGCGCATCGGCTATGTGCCGCAAAAACTGCATATCGATCCGACCCTGCCACTGACCGTCCGCCGGTTTCTGAGCCTGCCAACCCGCGTCAGTGACGCTCAGGCCGAAGCCGCATTGGCACAGGCCGGCGCCGACCGGCTGGCCACGCGGCAGATGTCAGGCCTGTCGGGCGGGCAGTTCCAGCGCGTCCTTTTGGCCCGGGCGCTGCTGACAAACCCGCAACTTCTGATTCTGGATGAAGCCACCCAAGGCCTTGATCAACCCGGCTCTGCCGCCTTTTACCAACAGATCGCAACCGTACGGGCTGAACTCGGCTGCGCGGTGTTGATGGTCAGCCATGAATTGCACGTGGTCATGGCCGCCTCTGACCGGGTGATTTGCCTCAACGGCCATATTTGCTGCGAGGGGGAGCCGGAACACGTCGCCTCTGCGCCAGAATACCGGGCGCTGTTTGGCACCGGAACCCAAGGGGCGCTGGCGCTTTACCGGCACGAACACAACCACTCGCACGACCATTCCCACGATCATGGTCCTGGCTGCGACCACGATCACGGCCCCTCCGACGCAAACAGGGGCGTTGCAGATATGGACAAGGTATCATGAGCTTTCTCGACAGTTTCCTGATCCGCGCCGCACTTGCCGGGATCGGCGTTGCGCTGGCGGCGGCGCCGCTGGGCTGTTTCGTGGTCTGGCGCCGGATGGCCTATTTCGGCGATGCCACGGCGCATGCTTCCATCCTGGGCGTAGCTTTGGCACTGGCCTTTGATACCTCGGTCTTTGCTGGCGTGCTCGTTACCTCGCTGATGATGGCGACAGCGGTTTCGAGCCTCAGCAACCGGGGCTATGCCATGGATACGCTGCTCGGGGTTCTGGCACATTCTTCGCTGGCCTTTGGCCTAGTCGCGGTCTCCTTCCTGCATGGGGTCCGGATTGATCTGATGGCCTATCTGTTTGGCGATATTCTGGCCGTCAGCCGCGTTGATCTGGCGATTATCTGGGGCGGCGCGGCGCTGGTTCTGCTGTTGCTCTGGGCGCGGTGGTCGGCGCTTCTGACGGCGACCCTGAACCCGGATCTAGCCTATGCCGCCGGGATCGACCCGAAACGAGAGCAGATGGTGCTAACCATTGCCCTCGCGCTTGTCGTCGCGGTGGCGATCAAGGTGGTCGGCGTCTTGCTGATCGCCGCGCTCTTGCTGATCCCGGCCGCCGCCGCACGTCCCTTTGCCTCGACCCCGGAACGAATGGCGCTGATTGCGGCAACGATCGGCGCCTTGTCCGCCCTCGGGGGGCTGCAACTGGCCTTTACCTTTGACACGCCGACCGGGCCGACCATTGTCTGCCTCGCCGCGATCCTGTTCGCGCTTTCCAGTCTGGGTCACGCCCTGCGCCAGCATATCATCGGTCCCAATTGATCCGTGGGCCTGCGCAGACCGTGTGATTTCCTGTTGCATGGTCCAGCACATATGTTCTGTTTATACCATGAACCCCCAACTTGATCCGAAACAGACCGCCCGCCTGCTTGCCACGCTAAAAGAGGGCATTTCCCACATGCCGCCCAAACTGGCGGCGGCGGCGAAATATATCATCGATAACCCGGGTGATTTCGCGCTCGACCCGGTGCGCATAACCGCCACCAAGGCCGGGATCAGCGCCAATACCCTGGTGCGTCTTGCTGAACATCTGGGGTTTGACAGTTTCGAAGCCCTGCGCACGCCCTTCCGCGCCGCTCTTGTCACCGGGCAAGAGGCGGGGCTGGGAGAGGATTGGCTGGCGCAAATGCAGGCGTCGGATGCGCCCTCGGCTGCCCTTCAGGCGCGCGCGGCCCGCAACGAGATCAACATCGTGGCGCGTTCTTTGCGGCTGATGACCCCCGAACGCACCGCTGCCATTGTTGAGACGCTGACCTCGGCACGGCGATGTTACGTTACCGCCACCCGCGCCTCATATGCACTGGCGCATTACTTTCACTACGTGGGGCGGATGGCACTGCCGGATCTGGATCTGGTGCCGCGCCATATGGGCTCGGCGATGGACGATCTGATCGACCTCTCAGCGGAGGACTGCCTGATCGCCATCACCTTTGCCCCCTATTCCTCGGGGACCATTCAGGCCCTGCGCATGGCGGCAAAGAGAGGCGCCAAGGTCGTGCTGATTTCAGACAGCGAGGTGATCGCCCCCGGCATCCATGCCGATCATGTGCTGGCCGTCGCGTCGAATTCGCTGCATGCCTTTGGCGCCTATGGTGGCGCCATGGCGGTGCTCGAATGCCTGCTGACACACCTGATCACGGCAGGCGGAGACACCGCCCGCCGCCGGATCGCGGCCTATGAGGACCTGCGTCAGGACAGCGGCGCCTACTGGAGTGGCCCCAAACTGCCCCGCACTGGCCGCTGACCGCTGTTGTCTGGCTCAGGCCGGGGTATCAGAACCGCAGCGACAAGCAGGACATGCCGCCGTCCAGTTTCGTGCAGTCGCGGTTGTCGATCTCCACGACCTCGAACCCTTCGCGGTCCAGCATTTCGGCAGTGCGCGGGAACCCCGCCGCCATCAGCACCAGATTGTTGAACCGGATCGCGTTGGCCGCTGCCTCTTCGCCATCGGCCACGTGCAGAACCCGGTAGCCTTCGAAACAGCCCGAGGCATCCAGCCGACGGGTGGACAAGATCGTTTCCGCATCCATCAGGGAACAATCGGTCTTGAAGTGCAAAACCCCCTCGGGCGTGAAAACCTCGCGCAGGGAGTGGCCCCATTCCGCCGCGATCTCTGCCAGCTCGGCAACGCCCGCCGCATCCGTGCGATCCGAGCGGCCCACCAAGATCTCGCGACCGGTCACCAGAATGTCCCCGCCTTCAATATGGCCGGGTCCCTTGATTTCGCGCAGATCTTCGTAACACCCCCGCAGGGCCGGAGCCATTTCGGCCACCTCCCCCATGCGGGACGGCGCGCCGGGGCGCATCAACACGGCGCCCTGCGGCAGGCACAGCGCGGTGTCCTCGACAAAGACCGCATCGGGATAGGCCTCCAGCGGGTCCAACTCGATCACTTCGGCGCCGGTGCTTTTGAGGGCCGCCACATAAGACGCATGGGCCTTCAGCATGGTCTCCAGATCCGGGGTGCCGATATCCTCGGCGCGCAGCCCGTTGACGATGCTGGCAGCCGGACGGCGGGTGATGGCGCGGGTGAACTCAAACGAAGGGTTGGTCATATTCTAGTCCTGTGTCGGCACAAAAACAGGTGCCGCGATTTCAATCATGGAAGGGCCGGTTTTCGGCGCAGCGCGCAAAGCAGCGGCGACCTCGGCCGGGGTTTGAGCCACCGCCTGATGCGGAATGCCAAAGGATCGGGCGGTTGCGGCAAAATCGGGCGGCGTGGGATCACAGCCGACCACTGTCACGCCAACGTCCTGCATCGAGGTCGCGATTTCGCGGTAGCCGTGGTTGTTCCAGACCACGAATGTGACCGGCAGATCTTCCTCGACCGCGACCATGACTTCGGGCAGCGAAAACTGCGCGCCGCCATCGCCGACGATACAGATCACCCGCGCGTCAGGCGCAGCTATCGCGGCCCCGATGGCTGCGGGAATGCCATAGCCGAGCGCGCCATATCCCGTTGCCGCATTGAACCAGCCGCCCGGGCGGTCGTGATCGTAGTAAAGGTTCCCTGCATAGATCGGCTGCGTTGAATCCCCGACCATGATCGCCCCCGGCAGCGCATCGCGCATGGCCTCAAGCACGGCAACCTGATCGCGATACTCCGGTCCAAGCTCTGCCAGCGCGGCATCGCGGGTGCGGGCCGCCCGCGCGGCGCCGTCATTACCCGCCTGCCCGTCCGGCATCGCTGCCAGAAGCGCAGTCAGAAAGCCCCCTGCCTCGCTTTGAATGCTGAGCTCAGCAGGGTGACGCTGCAATTGTTGGTCACATAGATCGACCCGGATCAGCCCAGCCATCGCAGGCATGGTGCCGGTTGCGTACATGTCATAATCCGTCGGCCCCATCTCGGTTCCGATGGCCAGAACCACGTCGGCCTCTTCGATCAGTGCCCGTGTTGCCTGCAGGCTGGGGCTCGCCGGAACGCTCAGGGCATGATCGAAAAGCACCCCACGGGCGTTGACCGTCTGTACCACTGGAGCATCCAGCCGTTCAGCCAGGCGCCGCAATTGCGCCGCTTCCGATTTGGCCCCGCCGCCTGCAAGGATCACCGGGCGCCGCGCGGCGTTCAGCCGTCGCGCGGCTTCGGCAATCTGATCGGCATCCGCTTCTGGATAGTTCGCGTTTGACTGGGGAGACGCCGCGCCTGCGGGCGCGGCAGTGCCGGCGATATCCAACGGGATCTGCACATGCACAGGACCGGGTCGCGGGCTCTGTACCTGATCGAACACCCGGTTCAGCGCCGGGGTCAGCGCTTCTGGACTGTCGACATGTTCGGACACCAGTGCCACCGTCGCCGCCAGCGCGTGCTGGTCGGGCAATTCGTGCAGATGCCCCATACCCTTCCCCAGCGACGGGGCCGCATTGACTCCGGAGACGACCAGCATCGGCACGGAATCCGCCCGCGCCTGTGCCATGGGCGTCAGCGTGTTGGTCAATCCCGGTCCGGTGATGACAAAGGCTACGCCCGGCTGTCCCGACACGCGGGCGTAGCCATCTGCCATGAACCCGGCGCCCTGTTCGTGGCGCGGCGTCACATGACGGAGCCCCGACGCGGCAAGCCCCCGGTAAAGTTCCACCGTGTGCACTCCGGGAATACCGAATACACAGGTCACGCCGCGCGCCTTCAGATCTGCGACAAGCTGTTCTCCGACGCTGGTCATGCGACCTCCTGCGCCTTTTGGGCGGCATGGGCCACGATCCGGTCAAGCGCTTTGTCGAAACCAGCATCTTCGATGGTCAGTGCCACGCGCACCCAGGTTTTCAGGCTTTCCCCGAAAGAAGAGCCCGGCATCACCGCAACCCCACCGTTTTCCAACAGATCCATCGCATAGGCATCGCCATCCATACCGGTGGCAGAGACATCGATCATCGCAAACATGCCTGCCTCCGGCCGGTGCACGGTCAGTCCTGTTTCCGCATGCAGCCGATCCGCCAGACGTTCGGCGCGGGCAGAGAACCGGCTCACCATGCCTGCCGCCACAGAAGATCCCTCGCGCACCGCCTGTTCGGTCATGTCGGCGATGAAAGGCTGGTTGCCGAACAGCATGGTTTCGGAAAACGGCAGCAAGGCATCGCAGAACTCCTTGGAGGCGACGCACCAGCCGCTGCGGAATCCCGGCGCGGCGTGGGATTTGGAAACCGAGGATACGGCGATCACCCGGTCCGCGATATCGGCCTGCGCCAGCGGCGATGTAAACTCAGCACCATCGAACACCAGTTCGGCGTAAACCTCATCCGAGATGATCCAGAACCCATGTTCCACGGCGAGTTTGCCGATGGCCGCGATATCCTCTGGCGTCAAAATCGACCCTGTGGGATTGTGCGGAGAGGTCAGCAGCACCGCACGGGTCCGCGGTGTGATACGGGCTGCAATATCTTCTGCCTGCATGCGAAACCCGTGTTCGGGGCGCAGGGGCACGGGCACCATATTGGCGCCGGTTGCGCGAATGACCCCTTCGTAGGTGGCATACATAGGATCCCCGACCAGCACCTCATCGCCGTGCTGCGCGACACCGGTCATCACTGCGAACAGCGCGGTCTGGGTGCCCGGGAAACAAAGGAAGTTGTCCGGCTCAAACGCCCGGCCGATCCTCCTGCTGTATTGCGCGGCCAGCGCTCGGCGCAGGTTCATTTCGCCTCGCCCATCGGAGTATCCAGTACGGCCAGACTGCATAGCGCGGGCCGCAGTATCCAGCAGCGCCTGAGGCACCGGCACGTCCGGCTCACCGATGGTCATTTCGACCAGATCGGCGCCTGCTTCGGCCATGGCGCGTGCTTTCAGGTGTATTTCCCATTTTGCACCGCCCAGCCCTGCCAAACGCGTGGTCACATCCGTTGTTTTCATGGCCGATCAGCCTTTTCCTGAGGTGTCATTTTCAATTCTAATCCGGTAATGGCGCCGACGGAGCGCACCCCGATTTCGGGCAGCTCTCCCGGCTCAAAAGCGTCCGGCAAAGCGCCACCTTCGAGCCACAGACCGTCGATCACCGCGTTGCAGGCAATGGCGAGATGGCGCAGACCAGGCGGCGCGACGGAGCGTCCGGTCTCACGCAGCGCAGCATCGATCAGCGCCTCAAGCCGGTCCCGGAAATCGGCATAGGTCTGCGCGTGAATCTGGCGCATGACCGGATCCTGCTGCACCTTGTTCAGAAAGCTGGCCCAAAGACCAATCGAACGCGGATCGACAACCGGCGGCGTAAGCGAGGCCACAACAAAGGCCGACAACCTGCTCACCGCACAGCCGGTGACCTGCGTGGCCGGGGCCTCGGTCAGATCCGTCATATAGGTCATGTGATGTTCGTAGGCGGCGCTGATCAACTCTTCCTTGGAGGAGAAGTAGTGCCGTATCAGACCTTGCGTCACATCGGCACGCTCGGCGATGGCCCGGACCGTCGCCCCACGCACGCCCTTTTCGGCGACCAGCTCAAGCGTAGCCGCGATCAGGGCGGCCTTTCGGGCCTCTGCAGTCTCCCGCTTAAATTTCCGGCGTTCTTCGGTCACGGTCTCTCCGGCCTGACGATTTCAAATTATACACTTGCATAATTACTATTGTTCGTCCTTACTACAAGCCGAAAAGTAAGGACCGCGAAAAATGCCGCAAAGCGCCGCTGCCAGCACAGCTGCTCAGACACCCCCTGCCCCCGACGCCGCCAACGAGGCGATCCGGGTCACGGATCTGCACAAATCATTCGGGCATCTGGAGGTTCTGAAGGGGGTTTCACTGACCGCGCAGAAAGGCGACGTGGTCGCCATCATCGGCGGCTCCGGCTCTGGCAAATCAACTATGCTGCGCTGCATCAATTTTCTGGAACAACCCACGTCCGGCAAGATCATCATCGGCGGCGAGGAGGTCGCCATGCGCAGCGATGGCAGCCCGGCGAATCGCCGTCAGATCGAACGGATCCGCACCCGTCTGGCCATGGTGTTCCAGCAGTTCAACCTCTGGACCCACCGCACCCTTCTGGAAAACGTGATCGAAGTGCCGGTGCATGTGCTGAAACAACCGCGCGCCGAAGCGATCACTAAGGCCCGCCAGTTGCTGGAACGGGTCGGGCTTGCCGAAAAGGCAGATACCTTTCCGGCCTTTCTGTCCGGCGGACAGCAGCAGCGGGCGGCGATTGCGCGCGCGCTGGCGGTCGATCCGTCGGTCATGCTGTTCGACGAACCCACATCGGCGCTGGATCCGGAACTGGTGGGCGAAGTGCTGACGGTCATCCGCGACCTTGCCGCCGAAGGGCGCACCATGCTGCTGGTGACCCACGAAATGAAATTCGCCCGCGAGGTCGCGGATCACGTTGTCTACCTCTACCAGGGACGGATCGAGGAACAGGGCCCGCCAGAACAGGTCTTTGGCAACCCGCAATCCCCCCGTCTTCAACAGTTTCTGAAATCCGTCCACTAGGGGCGGCAAGGCCACAAAGGCCAATCATCTCAACTCAGGGAGAATACCTATGACATTCAAATCATTGCTTTCCGCGACGACCGCCGCGCTGGCGCTGGCCGCGACCATGGCCACAGCCGAAGAAGTAAAGATCGGTATCGCGGCCGAACCCTATCCGCCCTTTGCTTCGGCTGACAGCTCCGGCAACTGGGTTGGTTGGGAAATCGACGTCATCAACGCGGTTTGCGCCGCTGCCGAACTGGACTGCGTGATTACTCCGGTTGCATGGGACGGCATTATCCCGTCGCTGACCGGCAAGCAGATCGACGCCATCATGGCCTCCATGTCGATCACCGAAGAGCGCATGAAAACCATCGATTTCTCCGACGCTTACTACAACACCCCCACGGTGATCGTTGCGGACAAGTCCATGGACGTTGAGCCGACCCCTGAATCGCTGGCAGGCAAGATCCTGGGCGTGCAGGCCTCGACCATCCACCAGGCCTATGCGCAGGAATACTTCAAGGACGCCGAAATCCGCGTCTATCAGACCCAGGACGAAGCCAACCAGGATCTGTTCGCCGGCCGCATCGACGCGACCCAGGCCGACAGCATCGCCATGGCGGATTTCGTCGGTTCTGACGCAGGCGCCTGCTGCGAGATCAAAGGTCCGGTGAAAGACGACCCTGCCATTCTGGGCAAAGGTGTTGGCGCCGGTGTGCGCAAGGGTGAAGAGGATCTGAAGGCGGCGCTGAACAAAGGGATCGCCAAGATCCTTGCCGACGGCACCCACGCCGAAATCACCTCCAAATACTTCACGACCAGCATCTACTAAGGCGCTATCGTGACTGACTTCCTGAACGCGCTTGGTCTGGCTGACAGCGCAGCACTGCTATCGCTGTCGGCTCCAGGCTGGGGAAGCAACCTGCTGCGCGGGTTGGCAAATTCTCTGCAAATCGCCTTTGGTGCTTTTGGACTGGGGCTTCTGATCGGGCTGTTCGGGGCCTATGGAAAACTTTACGGCGGGAAGGTCACGCGTGACCTTCTGGCCGTATACACCACCGTGATCCGCGCCGTTCCCGAACTGGTGCTGATCCTGATCCTCTATTACGTGGGCACCGATCTTATCAACAAGGCGTCCGCGCTGCTTGGCGGTGGGCGGATCGAGATCAACGGGGTCGCCGCCGGCATCTGGGTTCTGGGGATCGTGCAGGGCGCCTATGCGACCGAAGTGCTGCGCGGCGCCATTCAAGCCGTCCCGCCCGGCCAGATCGAAGCGGCCCGCGCCTATGGGATGCCTGCATTGATGACCATGCGCCGGGTCACCATCCCGGCGATGATGGCCTTTGCCACGCCGGGTCTGGCCAATCTGTGGCTGATCGCGACCAAGGACACCGCATTGTTGGCCGTTGTCGGTTTCAACGAGCTGACGCTGGAGACCAAACAGGCCGCCAGCAGCACCCGCGCCTATTTCACCTTCTTCCTTGCTGCCGGGGCGCTCTACCTGCTGGTTACGCTCTGCTCCGGGGTCATCTTTGGCCGGGTTGAGAAATGGGCCCGCCGTGGTCAGCCGTCGCTAAAGGAGGGCCGCCAATGACCAGCCTGCGCGCATTTTTCCAACCGCATCGGATCGTGATGCTGGCGCTTTTTGCGGCCTTTGTTGTCTGGTGCGCCGTCAGCCTGCGCTGGGACTGGCTGCCGAAATACATGCCGCTGGCGATCGAGGGCATGTGGACCACGCTTTGGATCCTCGTGGTGACAACCATCCTCGGCTTTCTTCTGGCGGTGCCGCTGGGGCTCGCCCAGGCGGTGGGGCCTTGGTATCTGTCCGCCCCGGCCCGGATGTTCTGCACGGTGATACGCGGCACCCCGTTGCTGCTGCAGATCTGGCTGCTTTATTATGGGCTTGGCTCCTTGTTTCCGCAGTTTCCCTGGATCCGTTCCTCTGAACTATGGCCGTACCTGCGGCAGGCCTGGCCCTATGCGGTGCTGGCGCTGACGCTGTCATATGCCGGGTACGAGGGCGAGGTGATGCGGGGCGCATTCTCTGGCGTTGCCCGTGGACAGCTGGAGGCGGCCAAATCCTTTGGCATGCCCCGGATGACCATGTTCCGCCGCATCTGGCTGCCTCAGGCCGTGCGCAATGTGCTGCCGACGCTTGGCGGGGAAACCATCCTGCAATTGAAGGCAACGCCGCTGATCGCCACCATCACGGTGATGGACATCTACGCGGTGTCCTCCCGCGTTCGCTCCGACACCTTCATCGTCTATGAGCCGCTCTTGCTGCTGGCGCTGGTCTATATGGTGATTGCAGGGATCATCAGCCTTATATTCGGCTATTTCGAACGTCAGGTGCCCGGCGGGCATCGCCGATAGGTTCACCTACCGTTCTTGGCGCCCTCCGATGCGGGGGCGCCTTTCTTCACGACACGACGGTAATGTCTGTAATGTCGCTGTCCACATCACGGCAAGCGGCCAGCAGTCTGCGCTTCAGGTGCGACATGACATAGGTCGCATGGAACCGGCTCGGCGCGCGCAGCACCAGGCGGCCCCCTGCCCTGCTCTCCCGTGTCAGAGCCTGTATCCACGCCGTATAGGTCGCCATGTCCTCAGTATGCAGCAGGCCCGTGGCGAGGCTCCATTCGGTGCCATCAGACAGATCCGGCGCCGGTGCGCTGGCCTCGCTGCGCAAGGGCACCACATTGGTTGGTTGTTCGTCGCTACCGCTCATCCTGCAGTCAAAATCAGGGCCTACGGCGGCCCAGCGGTCCCGGGTGTCATCCAGTATCCGATCCAGCCCCAGACCGTACTGAGAGACCCTGCCCCGCGCGCCCTGCCGTTTGATGACCAGCCATCCCATGGAGCGCAGCTTGGCCATCTCTCGCTTCACGGTGCGCTCGTCCACATTCCAGAGCCGGGCAATCTCGCGCTGGCCTACAGCGAGTTCATCCCGTTGCCAGTTGTAGCGAGCTGTCAGAAGCGTGAGTAAACGAAGAACAAGCCGTTGGGTGGTCGGTCCCTGTGCCAGCGCATATGCTGCCATGGCAGTGAGAACATCGTACTTGATCGCCGCCGCATGACGACCCGCTGGTCTTTTGGCAAGCATTGCCATCCCCGTTCCCGCCATGGCTGCTATTTGTTTCAAATAGCAGCCGGTTGCCTCATGCGCTGTGTTTTCGTGTCTGAGAGAACACAGCCGTCGTGTTGGTCGGTTTCGATCCGAACTCAACGTTTTTCTGTATCTTGGCCTAATTTGCGTCCGGAGTTCCGATTCTGTCAAGAACCCATCGGATTGGTCGGGCATACCCAAACCTTTTTCTGATAAGAAAATTGGTATCAATGGTATTGGGGGACGCGCAGAATGTCCCCCAATCAATCGAAAATGTCCCCCAATAGGTTGGGGAGGGTTTCTTTATGTCCCCTTATATCTGCGCCATTGAAGGCCCAAAAACGGGGCGTATTGCCATGTGCCTCCGAATCGGCGGAGCGGTGACACCGGTGTTTGTTTTCAGCCCTCTGAACAAGGTGTCCCCGCAGGGACAGGACGCTAATTCAAACAATAATAGGTTTTGCGTTTTTTGCAAATCCGACGTAAATGGGTTTTGAGGCAGAATTAGCGTCCTGGGTAAACGGGACCTATGCCACTTTGATGTAGGAGCAGTCATGTTTACACACGAAGACCTGGCCCGATTGCAGGCGCAGTCACTCAAGATGCAAAGCTGGATCCGGCAGCAGACCTTTTCCCCCGAGATGGAAAAGACCCTGCGCAGATTTTCCAGCTGGGAAGTTGCAGAGCTGATTTTCAAGGTCAATCAATCCACCCTGCGCGGGCGGCTGGCGGCCGACCCTTCCCTGCCGCAGGGACAGGTCGAAGAAGACGGCCGCCAGCGCTGGTATTCCCTGGAAGAGATCAACGAGCTGCGGCGCCGGATCAAGATCAACCGCAAGTCCCTGCTGCCGCAGCGCCCGGCGGGCAAGCGCGCTCTGCGGGTGGCGATTTCCAACTTCAAGGGTGGCGCCGGCAAATCCACCGTGGCACTGCATTTCGCCCATGCGGCGGCGCTGGACGGATACCGGGTGCTCTGCCTCGATTTCGACCCGCAGGCGACCCTCTCTCACTCCATGGGGCTGAGCGACGTGACCGAGGACTATACGGTCTGGGGTATCATGGCGCGGGATCTGGTGCGCGAAACCGAACGCATGAATGCATCCGCGCGGGGCGCCGAAACCGGGGCCGCCCTGCCCGAACGTCGCCTGCCGGGATCGATCACCGGCATGGGTCTGCAGGATCTGCGCATCGGGGATTTCATCAAGCCGACCAGTTGGCCGACGATTGATCTGGTGCCCAGCTGCGCCAATGCGGCCTTTGTCGAATTTGCCAGCGCGCAGTACCGCTACCTCAATCCTGAATGGTCCTTCTTTGCGGCGGTGTCCCGCTACCTCGATCAGCTACCGGCGGATGAATATGACCTGATCATTTTCGATTGCCCGCCGGCGATTGGCTATCAGTCGATGAATGCGGTCTTTGCGGCCGACATGCTCTACATCCCGTCGGGGCCGGGCTACTGGGAATACGATTCCACCACCTCCTTTATCGGACAGCTGTCCGAAGCGCTTGAGGATCTGTCGGCCTTCAACGGGGTTGTCCCCGCGGGGACGTTCTCTTTGCCGAAGGTGTTTCAGGACGTCCGCTTCCTGTTGACGCGCTATGAGTCCGGCAACGATCTGCACCGCGCGATGCGTAGTGCCTTCATGAAGGTTTTCGATGGCAGGATGACCGAGCACCCGATCGAAATGACCCGCGCGGTCGAACAGTCGGGACGGTTCCTGAGCTCGATCTACGAGATCGATTATCGGGACATGACGCGCGAAACCTGGCGGCGCGCACGGGCGTCTTTCGATCAGGCCTATGATGAATTCAAGACAAACGCGGTCGCCGCCTGGGAAAAGCTGGAGGATGAAGCATGAGCAAGCGCAGAGTTTTCGACATCGATTTTCCAGAAGACTCCCCTGCCCCGGCTCCGGTCGAACCGCCTCGGCAGAACACGGCTGAGGGATCAGGCTCCGGCGCAGCGCGGCGCGGTCCGATGGCGACGGCTATCACCGAGAACGCAGATGCCCTGCGTCAGCGCGCCGAGGCAGAGAAAACGATCCGAGCGGAAAATGACCGGCTGGCGCATGAGTTCGTGCGGCTCAAGAAACTGGGGCTGGTCGTGGACCGGATCCCGCTGGGGAAGATCCGCACTGACAAACTGGTCCGGGACCGCTCTGTCAGCCGGGATCCCGAATTGGATGAGCTGAAGGATTCGATCCGCTCGATCGGGCTGTCGAACCCGATCCGGGTCGAGGAAGACGGGGGTGTCTATCAGCTGGTTCAGGGCTTTCGGCGTCTGTCGGCTTATCGCGCTCTGCTTGAGGAAACGGGCGATGACAGCTTCGCGGCCATTCCGGCGGGGCTGGTGGCCAAGGGGGAAACCCTGCAGGGCCTCTATCGCCGGATGGTGGATGAAAACCTGGTGCGCCGGGATATCTCCTTTGCCGAGATGGCGCAGCTGGCCGTGTCCTATGCCCAGGATCCCGAGACGGAGGCGGACAGCATTGATGAGGCGGTGCGGCTTCTCTATGCCTCTGCCGGGCGTCAGAAACGCAGCTACATTCGCCATTTTGCCGACTTGCTGCTCATGATCGGGACCGAGCTTACCTTCCCTGAGGTGATCCCGCGCGCGTTGGGGCTCGATCTGAAGAAGCGGCTGGCGGATGATCCAAAGGCGCAAGCGCAGTTGGAAGCGCAGCTGCGGTCTCTGCGGCCTGATACGGCAGAGGCAGAACTGGTGCTGTTGCGGGGTGTCCTGACATCGCCGACATCCGAAGCTTCGAGCAGTCCCGCTGGTGGGACCGCGCCGAAATCGGCCAGTGCAAAGACGACCCTGCGCTGCGCTGTCCCCGCGGGGACGGTGCGGTGTCAGGCCCGGGATGGGAAGATCGAGATGGCGATGGAACGGGATTTTTCCGCCATCGACCGGCGGCGGTTGGAAGAGGCAATCTCGGCCTTCTTCACCACGCTGGACCGGGGCGCGGAATAGATCCTAGCCACAGGGCGAAGTGTCTTGGAGAAAGCAAAAGGGCTGTCCCCGCGGGGACAGCCCTTTCTTTTTTGCCGGTTTGCCGTGGGTCAGTTCAGAACCTTGAAATCAATCCGCCGGTTCTTGGCCCGGTTCTGCGCGGTGTCGTTGGACACCAGCGGGGTGGTTTCACCATAGCCGACCGGTTTCAGTCGATCCGCCCCAATGCCTTTGCGGGTCAGATAGCTCACCACCGCATCGGCGCGTTGCTGGCTCAGTCGCATGTTCCAGGCCGCCTGGCCCTGGCTGTCGGTGTGACCGCCAACCTCAAGAATGATCGAGGGGCAGCGGCTGACGATATCGTACAGGCTGTCCAGAAAGATGATCGAGGTTCGGTCCAGCCGCGCGGTGGACGGGGCAAAGTTCACGCTGCGGCTGCGGGACAGAATATCGAACCGGCCAAGGCAGGCCTCGCGGCTGAAATCTCCGGCGGTTTCCAGCGCGGCCGAGGCTCCGGACACAGGCGCGGCGATGGCTGGCGCCGTTCCGGGGGAGGTGCGTTGGAAGGTCAGGTTGAGATTGACGATCCCCAGCGGTGTGATGGTGACATTGGCGGCTTCCTCCAGCTTCTCGCGCCCGGCCATCAGGTTGAAATCCTTCAGCTGCAGGATGACGGGATCGACCGAGGAAATATTGACCCGGTCATTGTCCAGAAGGGTTACCGCAACCCGCGGGGACAGGTCGACATCGGCGCCGTGCAGCGACAGGGTTACGGGCACCTGCATCAGCTTGCGGCGCACTGTGGGCAGGTCCGCCAGCTGCGCCGGATCCAGAACCGCGGTGACGGTGGCCTCGGGATGGGCGAAGGTTTCAAAGAACAGGAACCGCATCCGCACATTGCGCAGGTCGATCTTGGTGTCGACCGAATCCAACGCGATCTTGATCTGGGCGATGCCTTTTTCGGTGATCTGCCCGCTGAAGGCCGCGAATTCGCTGGTCTCGGCGATGGTGCCTTTCTTGACCGACAGGAACGTGATGGTGGAAATCTCCGGATCCAGTTGCCAGCCGTGTTCGAACGGATCGGCCGCAAAAACCGTGCGGGGCAGGGTGAAAAGGACGAGGAAAATCGGAAGAATGAGCAATCGGAACATGGGACAAGCCACTCCTGGCGGAACTAGGACACTGTTCCCCGCATAGCACGAAATAGTAGGGAACTGCTGCTAGCATAACAGGAAACTTGTGGTGTGGCGCAAGGATGGCGATACTTTCGGCAGGAATTTCCCGGCCTTGCGATCCTTTGTGGATGCTGTGACGGCGTGAAAAGGTGTTGGAGTAAAGTAAATGCGCGCGATGTTTGCGGCGATCCGAATTGGTCTCGCTCTTCTTTTGATTGTGTTCTGGGGAGCCAGTCATGCGAGGGCGGAAGAACGTCTAGCCCTGGTCATTGGCAACTCTGCCTATGCATCCGTCACCGCGTTGGACAACCCCGACCGGGACGCACAGCTGATCGCGCAGACGTTGGAACAGCTTGGATTTACGGTCACTGTTGAGACGGATCTGACACAGGTCGGGATGAAGCGAGCGATTGCCCATTTCGGGCGCAGCCTGCGGGCGGCGGGGGAAGATGCCACCGGGCTGTTCTATTACGCCGGGCACGGGGTGCAAAGCTTTGGCAACAACTACCTGCTGCCGGTCGATGTTGCGCTGGCCGATGCCGCGGATCTGGACCTGATGGCGGTCGAAGCGCAATCAGTGCTGCGGCAGATGGCTTCGGCGCGCAATCGAACCAACCTTGTGATTCTGGACGCCTGCCGCAACAACCCGTTCGAAAATGTGCCGGATCTGGACGAAAGCGGTCTGGCCGAAATGAAGGCTCCGACCGGCACCTTCCTGGCTTATGCGACGTCCCCGGGTGGGGTGGCTCTGGATGGGGACGGGGACAACAGCCCGTTTACCCAAGCATTGGCGACGCAAATTCAGGTGCCGGGTCAGCCGGTCGAGCAGGTGTTCAAGGACGTGCGCCGCGCGGTACTGGAGCAGAGCCGGGGACAGCAGACCCCCTGGGATACCTCATCGCTGGTCAGCGACTTCGTCTTTGCCAAGGCTCCTGAGGAACGGGCGCTCACACCGGCAGAGACTGAGGAGCTGCAGCTGTGGCGCTCGGTCGAGGCGACGCGGGATCCGGTGCAGCTGATGCTGTTCCTGCGCGGCTATCCCGACGGGGCCTATACCCAGGAGGCGCGGGACATGCTGAAGGACGTCATGGCAGAGGAACTGGCCGGTGGTGGCACCGCGGCGCCTGCGCCCACGTCACAAGGTCCCGACGAGGCCGAAACAGCCATGTTCAATGCGGCGCAGCAGGATGGCAGCCTCAGCGCTTATGAGGCCTATCTGCAAAATTACCCGGCTGGCACCTATGCCGAGATCGCCCGCACCGAAATCGCGGTGCTGACGGCCGGTTCCGGCACGGATCCAGAGGCCGGGGGAGAGCCGGAGGTCGTCGCGGCGCCTGCCGAAGATCCGGGGCCAAGACCCGCGGATTCAGGGCCGGTCACCTATGCCAGCCCTCTGGATGCAGAGGTAGCAGCGCTTGCGGGCAAAAGCCTGGCCGAAGTGGTCGATCTGTCGCCGATGTTCCCCCCAATCGAGGGGCTGCCGGAAAGCTATTGGAAAGAACAGACCTGCAGCGCCTGCCATCAATGGAACCGGGAGCGTCTATGCGATCAGGGCAATACTTATCTTAGCCTCAATATGCAGCGTTCCCTGTCCAAGCAGCATCCGTTCGGCGGCGCCTTGAAACGCACGCTGAAATCCTGGGCCGCCGGGGGCTGCCAATAGGGGATCACCTATCACGGGTGGCAGATTGGGTGCCTGCCTGTTCCGCATGATGCTGGACGGGATCAGGGTGCGTGCGTGGTGACAAGGAAATAGACCCATTCCCCTTTAAAATCAGTATGTTGCTCTCTCTCTTCTGTCACACGCTCGCGCAGCCAAGCCAGATAGGGTTCGGCGGGTTCGCTGATAGGACGCAGTCCGGAATAAAGCGGATGAGAGGCGGCAAAGGCGACTGCGATTTCCTGCCCGTAGGGCGGGCCAACGGCGATCTGCAGGCCGGGATCTCCGTCTTCCCTGGCACCAACGCGCAGCGGATCTTTGGCAGGGGTCTGCTGCAGCGCGATGGTTTCATTCGGGACCAGATGCAGCACCTGCCCGCCTGCATCGAAATAATCGACATAGACATAGGCGGGGTAATCCGGCGCGGTCAGATCGAAGAACAGCCGGTCGCCGCCTGCATAGGAGAGGACCCGGGCGTGGGTGTCGTCCCCGACCAGCAGGGGATTGGTGATCTGATCCGTGCTTTGCGGCAGGCCGACCTCTCCGATCCCGGCAAGGGCGCCGCATTGCGGGCGCGGTAGCAGGCGCATCTGGTCGGATACGGTGATGTCCTGCCCCATCTGCGCCTGCAACGCGGCAAGAACCGGTGCCCGCATCCCGTCTTCCGGAATATGACCCCGCAGGGACAGCGTGGCGGTATCCGGGTCAAAGGCAACCTGAAGCCGGGAGCAGGGCACGGCGGCCAGACTGCCCAGCAGCCCATCCCGCAGGCTGTTTCCGTCTGACGCAGCGGCGGTGGGCGCCATGAAGCTTTGGAAGGCCGCCAGTGAGACAGGGTCGATCCCGTCTGGTGCGCCGCCCTGAAAGGCAAGAGCGGCGGTGACCTGATCGCTTTGCGGAACGGCGGTGGGCAAAACCGGAGCTTTGGGCGGGAGCGTTTGCGCCGCATCCACTGATGGCGATGCCTGCGGCACCGGCGCCGTGTCAGGGGCGAACTGAGCAATGGGCTGCGCAGCCGGGGCCGCTGTTTTCACGTCGAGTGAGGGCTCTGCGGCTGGGGCAAGGCGGGCAGGCGGTAGATCGGTTGCGGCAAGCGCCACATCGGCAGACGGTGTGGTCGATATGGATGGTGTGATCTCGGGCGATAGGCTGGCAACCGCAGCCGGTTTGACCTGCGCTGACGCAATGGGCTGCGCCGCAGGTGGGGCTTGCGCGATAGCTGCACTTTGTGCGGGCGCGGCTGCCGGAACCGGGGCAGGGGAGGGGGGCGAGCTCGCAAGGGCCTGCGGTTGCGGCTCGGCCGGGCGCGCCTCTGATTGCGGCAGCGGATTGGCCGCCAGCCCCTCTTGTTGCGGATCAGCCTCTGCGGCGGCCTCGCCTTCGGGCTGCTGCGGGATTGCCTGGCTGCGGTTCAGCCGTTGCGCCGCCATTGTCAGGCTGCTTTGGGGCGTGGGCTGTTTGACCAGATCATCGGGGCGCAGGCTGAACACCAGCGCGCCTGCCATGGCCGCATGGGCCAGGCCAGATGCGACAAGACCCGCACCCCATATGGAGGCCCGCGATGTCATCCGCCGGTCTCGGGGGTGACGACCAGAACCACATCGCGGAAGCCGAGCTGTTGCGCGCGGCTGACCAGAGGCAGGACATTGCGCAGCTCTGCCGCGCGGTGGGCGTTGATCCGTAGGCGCAGATCCGGGTTATCCTGCAAATGCTCGCTCAGCACGTCGGGCAGATCTTCGGGGCGCATGTCATCGCCATCCAGCGCCAGGGCGCCCTTCGCCGATACGGCCAGCGTGATGCCGCCAGCGGGCATATCGCGTCCGGTTTCGGCATGGGGCGGGTTGACTTCAAATGGAGCGGTGGCGTCCATCCGTCCGATCAGCATGAAGAAAATGAGCAGGAAGAACACCACATCGATCAGGGCAATGATCGTTTCGGATTGGGCTGCGCGGGCAGGGCGGGTCAGCTTCATGGCTGCACCTCCAGCCTCAGGACCCGTAGCTGCTGCACATCGGCTTGTGCGGCCTTGTCCATCACGCTGATCAGAGCCTGCGTCGATGCGGCTCCAGAGGGCAGGATCAGAACCTGTGTCAGAGGGTCGGCGGCAATGGTGCTGCGCAGGAGGCTGTCCAACTCGGAGCCGGACAGGGGCCGACCCCGGATCACCGGAACGCCATCTGCGCCGAGGCGAATCATCACCGTATCGGTTGGCGTCGCGGCAGGGCCTGTTGCCCCGTCGGAGGCCCGTAGGGCCGGGATCATATCAAGGTTCAGATAGGTCGAGGTGACCATGAAAAACACGAGCAGGATCAGCATCACGTCGATCATCGGCACCAACGAGATCAGCGCGCGGGGTCTTGAGGCTCGTTTCAGGATCATGGGGCTACCATCCGATCAGCGGCTGGCGTCGGCCAGCATCAGCCTGCCCACGGCGCTTTCGATGGTCTGGGCTGCGCGTTCGATCCGGGATGCGAAAAGCCCTGCCGCGATGGCCGCAGGAATGGCCACCAGCAGCCCTGCCGCGGTGGTCAGCAGCGCCTGCCAGATCCCGCCGGCCAGAACCGAGGCGTTTGCAGCGCCCTGAGCCAGTTCAAGCTCCTGAAAAGACTGGATCATGCCCAGAACGGTGCCCAGAAGCCCCAGCAAGGGCGACACCATGGCGATGAGTTCCAGCAACCGGATCAGGCTGTTCATGCCCGCGACCTCTTCGTTGCCGCGCCGCTCCAGTTCGGACGTCAGCAGAGGGCCTTTGAGGCCGCTGCCCAGGGCGTCCATCGCATAGGTCATGACACGGTCAGCCGGGGCGCGGCCCGCTGTGATTGCGTCTTTGGCGCTTTTCCGGTCGCCGCCGCTCCAGAGGTCGATCGCTTTTGCCCGCGCCGCCTCTCCGCTGCAGACGGACCAGAGCTGGATCAGCTTGACCGCGATCACGGTGAGGGACAGCAGCGACATCAGCGCCAACAAGGCGATGACTGGCCCGCCAGTGCCCAGCATTTCCCAGGTGGCGGCCATCTTATTTCACCAGCTGCGCAGCTGCGCGCGATTCAAGGTTGAGGATCGGAAAGCAATCCATCTGCTCTTCGTTCTGCGGCTGGCAGGAGGTGATGTCATGCAGCAGGATCTCGGAAATGTTGCTGCAGGCGATGTCGGGAATTTCAAAGAGTTTCAGGGTTGTGCGCTGAACGGGCAGGGGGGCGGCATCCACCGACAGAAGCCGGTCGATAACACCGCCAGCATCAAGGATCGCCAGAGACATTTCAAACCCGGCAAAGCTTTTCCCGGTTTGATTGCGGAACAGGAAGAAGGCGCGGCACCCACCGCCGTCGATCTCTTCGGTCTTGTTCAGCTCCACCAGCAGCGGGCCTGTCTCGGCCATGGCATTGCGGGGCAGGGCAATGAGCGTAACCGCGACCATCACGGCCGCGACGTGCAGGAATTTGAGGGGCATGAAAGTCTCCAGTTCTTCAAAATGTAATTAAAAACTCGACTGCGCCCGGGTGGGGGGTCAGACAAGCGTGGTCAGGGCTTTTTCGATGCGGTCCATGACCGATTGCGCGCCGCTGAGATCGCGTTTCTTCAACAGGCGCGCGGCAACATGTACGGCCCGGTCCAGACGGTCGCGGGCCGGGCCTGGGGCGCGGGCAACATTGGCCCTGAGTGCCTGCGCGCGTTTGACCTGCGCGCCAAGCGAGCGCTGGTCCATTTCCCGCTGGCCGCGGCGCATGCTTTTGTCGGCGCTTTCGCGGTCCTTTCCGATTCGGGCGATGGCCCGTTCGATCACCACGATCAGGGTTTCGGCCTCTTGCAGACGGCCTGCATTGATCAGCTTGACCGATTTGGACAGGGCGCGCTTCAGTTTCAGCTCCAGTGGCCCCGGAGCCAGTGCAATCCTTGGCTGGATGCGCTTCAGGCGCCGTGTCAGAGGCGCCACCGCGCTGACATCGATGCCGGTGGCCGAGACATCTTCGACATCCGCCTGCCCCTTGCTTTCGCCTTCGGGTTTGAGACTGTCCAGAAGGTTGCCGCCGTCATCATAGAACAGCACGTTCACCTTGGGCCGGTTCCTTTGCAGGAACTTTTTCAGCGCCGTGATCATCTTGCCCGGGGCCTGTTCGCAGATCATTTCCATCTCGCCGTCCCGCACCACATAGGTGCCCCAGACCATGGGGTTTGTTCCTCCGGCCTGCTTTACCGGGTTGCGCAAGGTTTCGGGTTTTTTGCCGGGCTGGATCATCAGCAGCGGATCCTTGGAGCCATCCAGGCAGAAGGCAAAGCTCATCCGCTTCTTGGCGCCTTCCCGCACCATCGTCCTGACATCGTCACCGTTAACCCGGTCTGCACACATGACCACCACTCGCAAAAGGACGTGAAAACAATTGACTTTAAGAATTCGATAAGGCTCACTTGACGTCAAGTTATTGTTTTAGAGTGGCGCGGTTCACACCGCTGCATGGGTATCGATTGAATACTTGTTGTAGCGGGGCGGACTGCGTTTGACCGGGTTTTGGGAGGTCAGATGGATCCGGCGGTACTGCTGCAGCCAAAGGAAGAGGATGCACCAAGCGGTGCAAATCTCGAGTATGACCCGGCCTTCACGGACATGGAGCTTGCTGCTCAGCCGGGGGAAGAAACCGTTATCGGCGATGAGCGCACCGAGGCGACGGATCCCGATTACCGCGAAGTCGCGGTCAAGGCGACAGAGGTTCTGGAGCGCAGCCACGATCTGCGGGCTGCCGTGTTTTTGGCCGATGCCTTGCTGCAATCCGAAGGTCTGTCCGGTTTTGCGGATGTGACCACATTCATGCGCGGCTGTCTTGAGCAATACTGGGACACCTGCCACCCCGAGCTTGATGAAGACGACGGCGATCCGATCATGCGGATCAACGCGGTTCAGGACCTTTGCGGTCAACCCGGTGGCATGGCAGGGCCTTCACCGGTCTACCGGTCTCTGCGCCGCACCCCGCTGAGTGACAGCCGCGGATTTGGCCGCTTCTCCCTGCGGGAGATGGAAGTGGCCGAAGGGATTGCGACGGCGCCATCGGACATGGAGCGGGTGCCGGATCAGGCGACCATAAGTGCTGCCTTTCAGGACAGCGATCCCGAAGGGGTCGCGACCCGGCTGGCGGCGGCTGAAACGGCGGTCGAGAACGTTAAGGCAATCTCTGCGGTGTTTGACGAACAGACACCGGGGCAGGGGCCAGAACTGGATCCGCTGATCAAGCTGCTGCAGCAGATTGCCAAACGGTTGCGCGACTATGGCAATGTCGAAGAGGGCGCCGAGGCGCCAGAGGCCGATGCGGCAGAAGAGGCCGAGGCCGGAGCTGCCGTGGCAGCGCCCGCTGCAGCTGCCGGGATTGCGCCGGGGGCGATCAACTCACCGGCGGATGTGTCCAACATGCTGGACCGCATCATTGGCTATTACGCACGCGAGGAACCATCGAGTCCGGTGCCATTACTGCTGGAACGGGCAAAGCGTCTGGTGGGGGCCGACTTCCTCACCATCATGAACGACATGGCGCCACGCGGTCTGGAGAATGTGCAGTTGATCGGCGGCATTGAGGACGACGATTGAAACAACAGGGACAGTGGCGTGTGACGACGGGTCGAAAAGATCACCGCATCGTGCCACGGAATTGACGAGTAAGGAGACCTAGATGGCCGGAAGTTCACAAAAGTTCATCGCCCGGAACCGGGCGCCCCGGGTGCAAATCGAATATGATGTGGAGCTGTACGGCGCGGAAAAGAAGGTCCAGCTGCCCTTTGTTATGGGTGTGATGGCGGATCTGACCGGGAAATCCGAGGTGGAACAACCCGCAGTCGCCGATCGCAAGTTTCTGGAAATCGACGTGGACAACTTCGATGACCGGATGAAGTCCATGGCGCCGCGTGCCTCTTTCACCGTGCCCAACACGCTGACCGGCGAGGGTAACCTGGCCGTCGATATCACTTTTGAAAGCATGGATGATTTCAAACCGGCCGCTATCGCTGCCAAGGTCGAGCCGCTGCGCGAACTGCTGGATGCGCGCACGCAGCTGAGCAACCTGATGACCTACATGGATGGCAAGACTGGCGCCGAGGATCTGATTGCAAAAATCATGCAGGATCCGAGCCTGCTGAAAACCCTGGCGGCCCAACCGAAACCCGGCGGCGATGCCGGGTCTGACGCGGAATAAGGAGGATCACAATGGCTGACGAAGAACTCCAGACCGAAGCCGCAGTTGCCGAAAGCGCCTTTGGCTCCGCCGAATTTGAAAACCTCCTGCAAAAGGAATTCCGCCCCAAGTCCGATCAGGCCAAGACCGCTGTCGAAAGCGCGGTCAAGACGCTGGCCGAACAGGCCCTGGCCAATACCGGGCTGATTTCAGATGATGCCCTGCGCTCGATCGAGAGCATCGTGGCAGAGATCGACAAGAAGCTGACCGAGCAGGTCAACCTGATCCTGCACAATGAAGAGTTCCAGCAACTGGAAAGCGCCTGGCGCGGACTGCATTATCTCGTCAACAACACCGAAACCGACGAGATGCTGAAAATTCGGGTGATGCCGATCAGCAAAAAGGAACTGGGCAAGACCCTGAAGAAATTCAAAGGCACTGCCTGGGACCAGTCTCCGATCTTCAAGAAGCTTTATACCGAAGAATTCAGCCAGCTGGGTGGTGAACCCTATGGCTCGCTGGTGGCGGATTATCACTTCGACCATTCCCCGCCGGATATCGAACTGCTGGGCGAGATGTCCAAGATCGCCGCCGCAACCCATGCGCCGCTGATCACGGGCGCCAAGCCGACCCTGTTCCAGATGGATAGCTGGTCCGAACTGTCCAATCCGCGCGATCTGACCAAGATCTTCCAGACGCCGGAATATGCCGCCTGGCGGTCCCTGCGCGAAAGCGAAGACTCCAAATACGTTGGTCTGGCGATGCCACGCTTCCTTGGCCGTTTGCCCTATGGGTCGAAAACCGATCCGGTGGATGAATTCGCATTCGAAGAAGACACCAGCGGTGCAGGCAGCGAGAAATACGGCTGGGTCAACGCCGCCTATGGCATGGCCACCAATATCACCCGCTCGTTCAAGACCTACGGCTGGTGTTCGCGGATCCGGGGCGTCGAAAGCGGCGGCACGCTGGAAGAGCTGCCATCGCATACCTTCCCGACCACGGATGGCGGTGTGGATCAGAAATGCCCGACCGAGATTGCCATTGATGACCGGCGCGAGGCGGAACTGGCCAAGAACGGCATGATGCCGCTGATCCACCGCAAGAACACGGATGTGGCGACATTCATGGGCGCGCAATCCCTGCACAAGCCCACCGAATATGACGATCCGGATGCGACAGCGAATGCCAACCTTGGGGCCCGCCTGCCGTACCTTTTCGCCACCTGCCGGTTCGCGCATTACCTCAAATGCATGGTGCGCGACAAAGTCGGGTCGTTCAAAAGCCGCCAGGATATGGAAAGCTGGCTGCAGAACTGGATCAACAATTACGTCGATTTCAACGCCGATATTTCATCGGAAAACGAGAAGGCGCGCAAACCTCTCGCCGCTGCGGAAGTGGTGGTCGAAGAGGTCGAGGGCAACCCGGGCTATTACAGCTCCAAATTTTTCCTGCGCCCGCATTACCAGCTTGAAGGACTTTCTGTCTCGCTCCGGCTGGTGTCGAAACTGCCCTCAGAAAAAGGAGGCTGATTTCCACTCATCAGCCGCACACAACAGGGTCTGACAAAACATTTGGCCTTAACGAGTACTGAATTTGAAAGGATAGAAAATGGCTGCGAATATGTTCGTCGAGATTTCGGACATCGAAGGCGATGCAACCGAAGAGAACCACAAGAACTGGATCGTGATCCAGTCCGCCAGCTGGAACGTGGAACGCGCTGTCGAAATGACCGATCTCGGCTCGACCCAGCGGATGCATGCGAATTCGAACTTTGGTAAGATCGAGCTGACCTCCCAGATGGGCAAGGCATCCAACGAGCTTGCAAAATCCGTGGCAAACGGCACGGTGCGTCCGGAAATCATCATGCACTGGTGTCGTTCTGGTGATAGCCAGTCCGAAGGTCTGCTGGCCTATTCCGAATGGAAGCTCAAGGATGTGGTGGTCGACAGTTATTCGATCTCCGCGAGCGAGGATGGCATCCCCGAGGAAACCTGGTCGCTGGCCTATGCCGCGATCGAGCACACCTACAAGTCGACGAACCAGAAGACCGGCAAACTGGAAAAACCGGTTGTCTTCCAGTGGAACGTTCAGTCGGGCAAATTCGAATACTGATATGCCCTCGCCCCGGACGTTTTGGGCGTCCGGGGTATTTGTTTGTGATCAAGTAACTGTCGGAGTTGGCGCATGACCCCCGAGGAATATCTGAAGTCGGGCGATCCTGGTAAGGCGCTGACGGCCCTGCAGGATAAGGTGCGGGCGGACCCGTCGAATGCGAAACTGCGAATTTTCCTGTTTCAACTGCTCTGTATTCTAGGGGACTGGAAACGGGCCATCGCCCAGCTGAAGTTGAGCGCGGAACTGGATCCGGGCGCCACGCTTATGGCGCAGACCTACCGTGAAGCGATCATCTGCGAGGTGTACCGAGAAAAGGTCTTTCAGGGTGAAAAGGCCCCGATGATCTTTGGCGAGCCTCAGGACTGGCTGGCGCATCTGATCGAGGCGCAGAAACTTCTGGCGCAGGGCAAACACGATGAATCCGCAGCGCTCCGGGCCAAGGCTTTTGATGCGGCCCCGGCGACCCCGGGCGAAGCGGATGGCAAGGCCTTTGACTGGATCGCCGATGCCGATATGCGGCTTGGCCCGGTGCTGGAGGTGATCATCAACGGCCGGTATTTCTGGATGCCCTTTTCCCAGATCCGGTCGCTTGAACTGGATGAACCGGCTGATCTGCGCGATCGGGTCTGGATGGCAGGCACCATCACGCTGGTGAATGGGGGCGAACTGGTTGCGCTGGTGCCAACCCGATATCCCGAGAGCACCGAGGCAGACCCGGAGGCCATGATGGCCCGGGCAACGGATTGGCAGGATATCGGCGCGAATACCTATATCGGCATCGGTCAGCGGTTGCTCACCATTGGCGATCAGGACATCGCGATTATGGATCTGCGCAGTCTGCGCTTGCATGGCGCCGAGGACACGGATGAGCCGCAGGGCGGCCTGACGGATGGCTGATCAGACCCTTGCCGAACGCCTTCAGCCCTCTTTGCTGGATCGGCTGACGGACAATGATCCCGGCAACCGCAAGGAAAGCCGGGAATCGCGGGTGATCGACCTGAACCGGCTCCGTGATATCATCCAGCGGGATCTGTCCTGGCTGCTGAACACGCTGAACGGAGAAAGCCATATTCCGGTCGACAGATATCCGGCGGTGGCGGCTTCGGTTCTGAACTATGGGCTGGGTGAAGTTTCGGGTGAGTATTCGACCAGCGAGAAAACGGAAATGATCCGGCGCGGGATCGAGCGGGCGGTGTCCCGCTATGAGCCGCGGATCATCGAAGGATCTGTCGATGTCCGCCTGACCGGCGAAACAGAGGCCGCAGGCATGACGGTGGCTCTGGAGATCCGCGCGGATATGTGGGCGCAACCGATGCCGTTGGAGCTGTACCTGCGCAGCAAGGTTGATCTGACCACCGGTGAAGTGAACGTGGAACGAGGGCTGTAGCAATGGATACACGGCTGCTGGACCACTATGAAAACGAGCTGAATTACCTGCGCGACATGGGCAGCGAATTTGCTGCGGCCTATCCGAAAATTGCGGCGCGGCTGGGTATGGAGGGGGTTGAGGTTCTCGACCCCTATGTGGAACGGCTGCTGGAAGGGGTCGCGTTCCTGTCGGCCCGGGTGCAGCTGGAGCTGGAGCTGCAGTATCCCAATTTCACTTCGAACCTGCTGGAAATCATTTATCCGCATTACCTTGCGCCGACGCCGTCGATGATGATCGCAGCCTTTGAACCGGATACCAGCAACTCTGCCGTCAAAAGCGGCTATGTCATGCCGCGCGGCTCGGTGCTGCGGTCGCGCCTGACCGAAGGGGAGCAGACCCCTTGCGAATTTCGCACCGCGGCGGAAATCACCATGTGGCCGATCGAGATCACTGAGGCCCAGTATATCGACGGTCGCGGGGATCTGGTGGCCGCCGGGGTTGCAACCGGCTTTGATGTCCGCGCCGGTATTCGCCTGCGGCTGAAACGCAACGATGGTGAGGCGCTGCGCGATCTTGGCATGGACCGGTTGCAGATCTACCTGTCCAGCGCAGCGGGCAACAGCTGGCCCTTGCTGGAACTTCTGTGCACCCAGGTGCAGGGGGTCGTCGCGCGGTCAACCAACCGCAGGGCCGACTGGCAGGCGCCTTTGGCTGATGGCGCCGTGGTGCAAAAGGGGTTTTCCCGCGAAGAGGCTTTGCTGCCGGTGCCCCGGCAATCCTACGACGGCTATCGCCTGCTCCAGGAATACTTTGCCATGCCCGAACGGTTCCGCTTTGTGGAACTTCAGGGGCTGGCGCCCGCATTGCAGCGTGCCGAGGGAGATGAGGTCGATATCTACATCCTGCTGCGCGAAGGCATGCGCGGTATCGAGCCCATCGTCGTGCCCGAGGTTTTTCAGCTGAATGCGGTTCCGGCGGTAAACTTGTTTGAAAAACGTTGCGACCGGGTCCGGATCACCCCGAACGACACCGAACATCAGGTGATCCCGAACCGGACTGCGGGGCTGGATTTTGAAATCTACGCCTTGCGGAGCGTTACCGGGATCAGCGGCGAAGGCGAAGATGACGTGATCTTCCGCCCGTTTTATTCGGCTACCGATTTCACCGCTGCGGGGGAAACCCATCCCGCCTATTACACGATCAAACGCCGGATGCGGCAAAGGTCGGAAAAGGAGCGCCTGCGCGGGGTGCGCTCGTCCTATCTGGGGTCAGAAGTCTACCTGACGCTGGTGGACCGGACGCAGGCGCCCTTCGGGCCGCATCTGGAACAGCTGGCGGTCAATGCGCTTTGCACCAACCGGGATCTTCCCTTGCTACTGGCAACCGGGAACGATGACGTGTTTCACCTGCCGGAGGGCGGGCCGGTGCGGAAGATCTCCTTGCCGGTCGCTCCAACGCGGCCGCATCCGACGCTGGCACAGGGGGATACCGCTTGGCGGCTGATTTCCCATCTCAGCCTCAACTACGTGTCGATTGCCGACAGCGGCAAGGGGCAGGCGGCAGAGGCCCTGCGCGAGTTGGTGGGCCTTTATGCCCCATTGGGAAACCGGGTCACCGAAAAGCAATTGGAAGGGATCGTATCGGTGTCGAGCCGCCCCATCGTGCGGCGGATGAGTGACGAGATCCTGTCGACCGCCGTGCGCGGGCTCGAGATCACAATCGGATTTGACGAAAGCTTTTTTGAAGGCAGCAACATCTATGCGCTGGGGGCCGTGCTGGAGCGGTTCTTTCGCGGATATGCCACCATCAATTCGTTCACGGAAACGGTTCTTCGAACCGAGAAACGCGGAGACATTGCCAGATGGCGACCGGAAAAGGGCCTCGGCCGGATGATCTGAGTCTATATGGTCGGCTGGCCGCGTCGCCTGAAGAGCATCACGTTTTTCAGGCCCTGCGGCTGCTGGAGGCTCATTTTGCCGAGGCCCCGCGCCTCGGCGAAAGCCGTCGCCCGCGCGAGGACCGTCTGCGGCTGGGGCAGGAGGCCGAGCTGGCCTTTCCACCCTCCACCATTGCGGGCTTCACCCCACCAGAGGGCGACCGGCCTGCGCGCCTGACCAACCGGTTCTTTGGTCTGTTCGGCCCGCAGGGTCCGCTGCCGCTGCACCTGACGGAATATGCCCGGGATCGCAAACGGAACCACCGTGATCCGACCATGGTGGCCTTTGCCGATATGCTGACCCACCGGATGCTGAGCCTGCTGTACCGGGCCTGGACACAGGGGCAGCCGGCCGTCAGCTTTGACCGCGCCGATGATCCGATGGCCAAACGCATCGCTGCCTTTACCGGCTACAGCGGCAAGGGCCTACCGGATCGCGATGCCATGCCGGATCTGGCGAAGCTGCATTTTTCGGGGCACCTCTCGCAAGGCACAAAGCACCCCGAAGGGCTGGTCTCGATCCTGTCCGCCTTCCTGGAGGTGCCTGTCCATCTGGAAGAATACGTCGGCAGCTGGCTGCAGCTGGAACCGGATGACCGCTGGCAACTGGGATCCGGGGCTTTGGGGCGCAGCACCAGCCTTGGTGATAAGGTCTGGAGCAGAACTGCCAAGTTCCGCCTGCGGATCGGCCCGCTCAGCCTTGCGGATTATAATCGGCTGCTGCCGGGGGGGAGGGCCCTTTCGCGCCTGCGGTCCATCGTGCGGTCCTACGTCGGGGATGTGCTGGACTGGGATGTGAATCTTGTGCTGGCCGGAGACGAGGTGCCGCGCGCCAGTCTCGGCGGCAGCACCCGGCTGGGCCATACCAGCTGGATCCGCTCGCGGCCCGATCCGGACAAGGACCAGCCCGATGCGGGTGATCTGTATCTGTATCCCGGTGTCGCCGCCGGGTCCCAAGAACGAGTAGAGGGAGTGATGTGAAATGACCGAGATCAGCCGTGTGGCCTTGTTCGGCAAGCTCAACAAACTGGGATATCAGGCCGTCGAAGGCGCAACCGTATTCTGCAAGATGCGGGGCAATCCCTATGTGGAGCTGGTCCACTGGATGCATCAGCTTCTGGCGCTACAGGACAGCGATCTGCACCGGATCATCCAGCACTATGACCTGGACACCGGCAAGATCGCGACGGAACTGACGCGGGCGCTGGATATGCTGCCGCGCGGGGCCTCGGCGATTTCGGATCTGAGCGATCATTTGATGGATGCGATGGAACGCGGCTGGGTCTGGGGCTCGCTGCTCTATTCCGACTCCAAGGTGCGCAGCGGTTATCTGCTGCTGGGAATGCTGAAAACACCCGCCTTGCGCAATATCCTGGCGTCGATGTCGCCCGAGCTGGCCAAGATCGGCGCCGATGATCTGGCCGACAATTTTGCCGAAGCCACGGAAGGCTCGCCCGAGGATCGCCTTGGCGCGCAGGATGGCAGCGACGTGGGCGGCGGTGCCGAGCCGGGCGAAGCCTCGAACGCGATGGCCCCCGGCGCCATGGGCAAGGGCGAGGCGCTGGAGCAATTCTGCACCGACCTGACCGAACAGGCCCGCAATGGGGAAATCGATCCGATCGTCGGCCGGGACGAGGAAATCCGCCAGATCGTCGATATCCTGATGCGACGGCGCCAGAACAACCCGATCCTGACCGGGGAGGCAGGCGTCGGGAAAACCGCGGTGGTCGAAGGCTTCGCGCTGCGCATCGCCCGCGGTGATGTTCCGCCCGCCTTGCAGGATGTGCGGCTGCTGGTGCTGGACGTGGGTTTGTTGCAGGCCGGCGCCAGCATGAAGGGCGAATTTGAAAACCGTCTGCGGCAGGTGATTGACGAGGTGCAGGCCAGCCCCACCCCCATCGTGATGTTCGTGGATGAAACCCACACGTTGGTCGGGGCAGGGGGCGCGGCGGGCACCGGCGATGCGGCCAACCTGCTGAAACCGGCCCTGGCGCGTGGCACCCTGCGCACCATTGGCGCAACCACATGGGCCGAATACAAGAAATACATCGAAAAGGACCCCGCGCTGACCCGCCGTTTCCAGGTGGTGAAGGTGGATGAGCCGGACATTCCCAAGGCGATCCTGATGATGCGCGGCATCGCCTCAATGCTGGAGAAACACCACCGTGTGCAGGTTCTGGATGAGGGGATCGAAGCGGCGGTCACCCTGTCGGCGCGCTATATCCCGGCGCGGCAATTGCCGGACAAATCCGTCAGCCTGCTGGATACGGCCTGCGCCCGTGTGGCGGTCAGTCAGCATGCCGTCCCCGCCGAGGTGGACGACAGCCAGCGCCGGATCGAGGCGCTGACCACCGAGCTGGAGATCATCGGTCGCGACGAAACCGCCGGCTATGACGTTGCCGCGCGGCGCGAGGCTGTGGCCGCCGCAAAGACCGCCGAGGAAGAGCGCCTGGCGGAACTCAAAGGCCAGTGGGACCGGGAAAAAGCCGTGGTTGAGGCGATCCTGGAGCTGCGCGCCAAGCTGCGCGAGGGCGCCGCGCCGGTGGATGCGCCTGCCGAAGAAGTTGAAGACGCCGGTGACAGCCCGCTGGATGAGGAAACCCGCGCCACCCTGATGCAGGAGCTGAAGGAGAAGAACGCGGAACTCGAAGAGTTGCAGGGCGACCGCCCCCTGATCCTGCCCATCGTCGATCATCAGGCGGTGGCCTCGGTCGTGGGGGACTGGACCGGCATCCCGGTGGGGCGCATGGTCAAGGATGAAATCGCCACCATCCTGTCGCTCGAAGAGCATCTGGCCAAGCGGGTGATCGGACAGGATCACGCGATGCAGATGATTGCCAAGCGTATCCAGACCAGCCGCGCCGGCCTCGACAACCCGAACAAACCCATCGGTGTCTTCCTGCTGGCCGGCACCAGCGGTGTGGGTAAGACGGAAACGGCGCTGGCCTTGGCCGAGGTCCTTTATGGTGGTGAGCAGAATGTCATCACCATCAACATGTCCGAATATCAGGAGGCCCATTCGGTCAGCTCGCTGAAAGGCGCGCCTCCGGGCTATGTCGGCTATGGTGAGGGCGGCGTTCTGACCGAGGCGGTGCGTCGCAAGCCCTATTCGGTGGTGCTGCTGGATGAGGTCGAAAAGGCCCACCCGGACGTGCACGAGATCTTCTTTCAGGTCTTTGACAAGGGCGTGATGGAGGACGGCGAAGGCCGCGTGATCGATTTCAAGAACACGCTGATCCTGTTGACCTCGAACGCGGGCAGCGATCTGATCATGGATATGTGCGCGGACCCGGATCTGATGCCGGAACCCGAAGGCATCGCCAAGGCGCTGCGTGATCCGCTCCTGAAGATCTTTCCGGCGGCGCTTCTGGGGCGTCTGGTGACGATCCCCTATTATCCGCTCAGCCCCGACATGATCGCAGAGATTACCCGGCTGCAGCTGGGTCGGATCAAGAAACGTGTCGAGGAAGCGCATAGCGTGCCGTTCTCTTATTCGGATGCGGTCGTCGACAAGATCGTCGACCGTTGTCAGGAGCTGGAAAGCGGTGGCCGGATGATCGACGCCATCGTCACCAACAGCATGCTGCCGGACATCTCGAACGAATTCCTGCGCCGCCTGATGGAGGGCCGGGAGGTGAGCAAGGTTGAGATCGACATCGCGGATGACGCCTTCTCATACGCATTCGAATAGGGGCGCAAAGCGCGCCGGGTGAACCGGCACAAGTAGTCAGTAGGAAACAGCGGTCGACGGGGCTGCAATTTTATCAGTGAGGATCTTGAGATGGCAAAGACGACAGTAACAAAGGCAACGCTGCCAATCATCGATATCGTGCGCAGCAAACCAAAGCTGATCTATCTGGAAATCCCCAAATACCGCGCGGACGTGGTGATCGAGGTCACAACCACCGGCAAGCTGTCAAAGCCCAAAGAGGTGCCCAGCACGGCGATGAACCGTCTGAAAGCGGCCGCCGAGGCGGTGATGCTGGAATACGAGAAGATCATCAAGGAAGAGGCGGTCCGGCTCGACAAGAAGATCGGCGAGCTGATGCAGGAGCCGACCAAGAAGAACGTGGCAGCGGCGCAGCAGATGATCGCTGACTCCAACATGAGCATCAAGAACGCCTTGGCCTCGGCCGAACCGGCAGCCCAGAAGGCGGTTGAAAAGACGCTGAAAGCCGAGGCGCAGAAAGACAAGCTGCTGAAAGAGGCGCGGGTCAAGACTACGGTCAAATGCAGCCTTGGTGTGATCAAGATCGGCGCCTCGGTGGCGAAACTGATTGCCACGTCGGGGGCCGAGATCACCTCCTACAAGACCATCGTGGTCGAGGTGGCCAAACTGGGTCTTGAGATCAATCAGCAGCTGAAGAACGAAGCCAAGCTGCGCAAGGACCTGCAAAAGGGGCTCGCTGCCTTTCTGAAACTGCGGGAAACCTCGGTACAGCAGGCAATCGACCGGCAGGGACTTGGCGATATCGCGGGCAATCTCGATTATTCCAAACCGATGGCCGCGATCAAGGGAGCGCTGAAATCCGCAAAAGATGCCGGAGAGGAAGTCACCCAGGGGCGTGATCTGAAATCCATCGCCGCAAAGATCATGGATTTCTCGGTGAAGAAGATCAAAAGCAACCTTGCCGATGTGGAAAAGGCCCGCGTGGCCTACCGTGAACACACCACCAAGACCCGCCACCGCGCTGACAAACTGGGCGCCAGCGCCGACAAGCTGATGAAGGCGATGAAGTCCAACAGGACCCTGAAGGAAGGGGTCAAGATCGGCGCGAAATGTATGGACCTGAAACGAGCTGGTTCTGCCATGAACAAGAAGCTGGCCGAGCGCGAAGCGTTTCTCGTCGAAATTCAGGAGGTGATGAAGGGCAACGGTCTGGAGATCGACGACCGTACCACCATTCAGAAGATCAAGGAGCTGGAGAAGCTGACCATCCTGGAAGAGGGCAAGGGCGTCCTTGATGCGATCAAGGACATCAAAGGCCTGGTCGATAACGTGGTGGAAGCGGCGGCCTGACGCCTGCCAAAGAGCGAGAGGAGAAGAGACGTTGAGTACCGCAGACCACGAAGAGAGTTTGACGCTGCGCGCCCGCGCCCGCATTTTTGTGGAACGCCCTGCGGTGACCAACGGTATCCTGGGTGTCATCATCTTCAACGCGGTGACGCTGGGACTCAGCACCTCACAATCGGTCGATGCCCAGATTGGCGGTTTGCTGGATGGGATCGACCGGCTTGTGCTGGGGATCTTTGTTGCTGAACTGGCGCTGAAACTCTTCGCCTATGGGTTCCGGTTCTTCGCCTCGGCCTGGAATATCTTTGACCTGCTGGTCGTCAGCGTCGGCCTGTTGCCGGACAAACAGGGGCTGTCGGCTCTGCGCGGGTTGCGGGTGATCCGGGCGCTGCGTCTGCTTTCAGTCATTCCGCAGATGCGGGCTGTGGTGCAGGCGCTTCTGGATGCCTTGCCCGGCATGGGCGCGGTGATCGTCATGATCTCGATCGTCTTCTACGTCTTTGGGGTGATGGCAACGCTGATGTATGGCGCGGCTTTCCCGGAATGGTTCGGCACGCTGGGGCGGTCGCTCTATTCCCTCTTCCAGATCATGACATTGGAAAGCTGGTCGATGGGGATCGTGCGTCCGGTGATGGAGGTTTTCCCCTTTGCCTGGTCGTTCTTCGTGCCCTTTATCGTCATCACCGCCTTTTCGGTGCTGAACCTGTTCATCGGTCTTCTGGTCAATACCATGCAGTCCGCAGTGGAGGCTGAGGCGGAAGCCGAATTCGAACAGCTGCGCGATCTGGTGCGCCGGGAGACTGATGTGATCGACGAACATGTTCTGGAGATGCATCAGGAGATCAAAGTGCTGCGCAATGAACTGGCGGCGCTGAAAGGGGGCGGGGATGGCTGACAGCTCACAAAAGTTCATTGCCCGCAATCGCGCGCCCCGGGTTCAGATCGAATATGATGTGGAGCTTTACGGCGCGGAGAAGAAGGTTCAGCTGCCCTTTGTCATGGGGGCGATGGCGGATCTGACGGGCAAATCGAAGGTGCCGCAGCCGTCGGTGGCGGACCGGACATTCCTTGAGATCGATGTCGACAATTTCGACGCGCGGATGAAGGCGCTGGCGCCCCGCGCCGCCTTTTCGGTGCCCAACACGCTGACCGGCGAGGGCAATCTGTCGGTCGATCTGACTTTCGAAAGCATGAAGGATTTTTCACCCGGCGCGATTGCCGCCAAGGTGGACGCGCTGCGCCCGCTGCTGGAGGCGCGCAGCCAGCTGCAAAACCTGATGGCCTATATGGATGGCAAATCCGGGGCCGAGGCGCTGATCGAAAAGATCCTGCATACGCCCAGCTTGCTGGCGGCAGTGTCGGCCTCCGAACCCTCCGCCGACACAGAGACGGCCCTTGAGTCCTTGCGTGGCATAGATTTGCCCGAGGAAGCCGCGGATGAGAGCAGCAATATCCTGTCGGATCTGGCGGGCCAGGCCCCGGTAGAGGCAAAAACTGAGGACGGGTCCGAGGGTGTTCTGGACAGTCTGCGCGGGCAGGCGCCTGAGGAAAAGGACGAGGCGGATGCGACCTCCGGTATCCTAGAAGGTCTTGCGACGGGTGAACCGGCGGCAGAACAAGCAGAGGACGAGACGGCGGATGTCCTGAAGGATCTGGCGGGGTCAGAACCATCTCAGGACCCGGGGTCTGACAGGGTGACCGATGTCCTGGCCGGGATCGCAAGCAATGCACCTGCCACAGAGGACAACGGGCCTGACATCGATGATGTTCTTGGAGGTATTGAGGCGACGGACACGGCAACGCCACCTGAAAAAGACGACGCGGCGCAGGTGTTGCAGGGCCTTTCGCAGTCCCCGGTAGAAGAGGAAGAGACGCAGGACGATCTGTCCGCCGCGCTCGACAGTTTGCCCGAAACCGAAGACAGCGACACGCCGGATGAGGCTCTGGCCGCGCTGGACAGCCTGACGGCCATCGGGCCAGAGGACACTGCTGAGGACGATGTCGGCGATATCCTTGGCGGCCTGGCTTCGGCGGAAGAGACGGATCCTGACAGCGACGAAGAGGATGCACTGAAAGCCCTCGATACCCTGACCACCGCCGCGCCACCGCCGGAGCAGGAGGAAACAGAAGATACGCTGGCAGATATCCTCGGGAGCGTGCCGGAGGATACCAGCGACGCGGAGAAGGAGACGGCGCAGGCAGAAGCTCTCAGCAGTCTTGCCTCAATCGAGGTTTCAGACAGTGGAGCGCCTGAGGACGATGTCGCGGCGCTGCTGGAAGGGTTAGCGGAGCCGGAAACCGACGCGGTAGAGGAAGCCGATACAACGGAAGACGCGCTGCAGTCTCTGGCGGAAATCGAGACAGGGCAGGGCGAGGAAGACGACTCCGATCTCGATGACATTTTAGGCGGCATTTCCGAAGAAGAGCCGACCGGCGGCGACGACACGGACGAAGGGGGAGCGGATGATATCCTGTCGGATCTCGGCCTGAGTGATAGCCACGATGACGAAGAGGCAGAAGGCGAAGACACTGCGCAAGTGGCAGCCCTTAGCAGCCTTACGTCGGTTGAAGTTTCAGAAACCGAAGCGCCGGAAGGTGATGTTGCGGCGCTGTTAGAAGGGCTAGCCGAGCCGGAAACCGACGCGGCAGAGGAAACCGATACAGCGGAGGACGCGCTGAATACTCTGGCGGAAGTCGAGACAGGGGATAGCGAGCAAGCTGATCCCGACCTTGATGACATTCTGAGTGGTATCTCTGAAGAGGATCGGGTCGGCCGCGACGACGCGGACGAAGGGGATGCGGATGACATCCTGTCCGATCTGGGTCTGAGCGACGAGGCAGAGGAGACAGCGGCCGAGGATAGTGATCTGGACGATCTTCTGGGTGATTTGACTGCAGATGAAGAGCCTGAAGGGCAGGCAGATCAGATGCAGGAGGAGGACGATCTCGCAGCCCTCTTGCAGGATGCGACCGAGGTCCAAGAGCCGGATGACGCTCCGGACGATGACCTTGCCGCTTTGCTGGCGGACGATGATGAGGAGGTGTCCGAGGCAGAGCCGAGTGATGCGGATTTCGATCTGGATGCTCTGCTCGCGGATGAGACTTCGGACGACTCTGATGAAGCCGAAGAGGCGGCAGAGGAAGCGGCGGGCGATGAGCTGGATGATTTGTTGTCCGGGTTCGAAGAAGACGCCAGCGACGATGCAGATGAGGATGATCTGGACAGCCTGCTCGCAGGCTTGGGTGACGAAGCTTCCGAGGAAAAAGAGCCTGATGAAATCACAGATGAAGCTGAGGATAGCGATGACCTCGACGCTCTTCTGACGGATCTGGATGATCCGGGTGATGATCTGGATGCCCTGTTGGCTGGTGAGGAAACTGCGGATACGGCCGACGATGATGATCTTGACGATCTGTTGGCTGGGCTTGCCAGCGAGGATGAGGACGCAGGCGGCGACGATCTGGATGATCTTCTGGGGGATCTCACGGCAGATGAGACAGCCAAAGAAGAGGTGGCCCCTCCGGCAGCCGCGGAAGCCGAGGCTGACAAGGACCCGGAATTCGCATTTGGAACCCTCTCCGCAGACCGTCCTGAGCCGCAGAAATTGGTGAGAAAACGCTTCCGCATGGCGCTGTTCGGGGATTTTTCGGGCCGGGCGGCGCGCGGTATTGTCGAAACCGGCGATGCCCTGGCTGCGCGTAAAGCGGTTCTCTTGGATCCCGATACGGTCGAGGATGTGATCGAAAGCTTTGCCACCGAACTGGTGCTGCCCATCGGCAAGGATGGCGCAGGCATCGCGGTCAAGCTGGGCACGCTGGACGATCTGCACCCGGATGAGCTGTTTGAAAATGTTGCGCTGTTTTCTGAACTCGCGGGGCTGCGCAAACAGTTGCAAAGCGGCGCCACGGCGGATCATGCGGCGGCGACGTTGCGCGCCTGGGCGGAGAAACACGGCACCCGTGCCCATGCGCCGAAAACCCGCTCGGCAGGCAGTTCGGTACCCGCGGACCGGCGGCTCAGCGCCTTCCAGCAGCTGATCGGCGATACCGGCAATGCGCTGCGGCAAGCCTCTCCGGTCGAGGAAATGCTGGCCCGTATCGTTGGTCCGCATATTCGCGCGCTGCCAGATCCGGGCGTGGCGGCGATGCAGGTGGCGGTGGACGAAGCGCTGTCTGATGCGATGCGGCTGGTGCTGCATCATCCGGAATTCCAATCAGTTGAAGCGCAGTGGCGCGCGCTGGATCTGATCGCGCGCTCGGTCGAGGTCGACGACAGCCTTGAGGTCATGCTGTATGACGTTTCGGCCGAGGAACTGGCGGCGGATCTGGCCGCCGCGGATGATCTGACCCAAAGTGGTTTTGCCCGCCTGCTGACCGAGGAACCACTGGACGAGGAAAACGGGCGTGGCGGCTATTCGGCGCTGATTGGCCTCTATGGTTTCGAGGAAACCCCGCCGCATGCGGAGCTTTTGGGCCGGATCGCGCGGGTCTCTGCGCATGTGGATGCGCCCTTCTTTGCCGGTATGTCGCCCGCCTTTCTGGCGGTGCCGAAAAAGGAACGCCCGAAACTTGTGGCAGAGGCCTGGGACACCCTGCAGGGCATGTCCGAAGCAGGGCATTTGGGATTGGTCAGTCCCCGGTTCCTGCTGCGCCGCCCCTATGGTGCCAAAAGCGATCCGATCTACGAGTTCGATTTTGAGGAGTTTACCGAGGCCGAGGGGCTGCGCGGGATGCTCTGGGCCAATCCAGTTGTTCTGGTGGTCATCCTGCTGGCGCGCTCCTTCAAGGCCAATGGTGCGGCGATGCAGCTGGGCAGCATCATGAGCCTTGGCGGCATGCCCTATCATTATGTGAATGACCGTTTTGGCGATCAGGTGGCGCTGCCCTGTACCGAACGCAACATCGATCTGGACAAGATCGCCATGGCCAATGAGCGTGGCTTTATGGCGATTGCAGCGGTCAAGGGACGGGACGAGTTGCGTCTGACCTCCTTCCAGTCGGTGAAAGGCGGGGAAATCCTGGGCCCCTGGACTGGCGTGCCCGCGCCAGAACCCTCGCCGCCCGATCCGCGCAAGGCTGCATCTGCCGCAGGCGGCGAGGACACCGTTCCCGGTTCAGATGGTGGCGATGATGACGATCTGAACCTTGATGATCTGGGGCTCGACGACCTTGATCTTGATACGGGTGGCGACGACGGCGGCGATCTCGATGATTTGCTGGCGTCTTTTGAAGATATTGATGAGGACAGCGGCGACGACGATGGCATGGATGCCGATCTTGCCGCGCTATTGGATGATTTATGATGTTTCGGATGGACATAAGGCGGGCTGGGTCCGCTCTGGCCTTCATTCGTGAAAGGAGCCGCCATGGTTGAGAGCAAAGCCCATGAAAGCGATATGGTCTGGATGTCGGGCAGCTACAGCGCCCGGGACCTGCACCTGAAACGGGCCATCGTGCGCGAAGGGTTGAGCAAGCTGACCGAAACCACGGTCGCGTTTCAGTCCAAGAACAAGGCGGTCAAACTGGAAGAGATCGTCGGCCAGACCCTGAACCTGCATGTGACAACGGCAGATGGAAGCGACCAGAAGTTTTCCGGCCTGTGCATCTCGGTTGAAAACATGGGGTTCCGGGATGGCTATGGTCACTATGTGGCCGAGGTCCGGCCCTGGTTCTGGTTGTTGACGCGCACCTCTGACAGCCGGGTGTTCCAGAACCTGTCGGCGGTCGACATCATCAAGCAGATCTTCAGCGAATATGGTTTCAGCGATTTTCGCGACCGGCTCAGCGATTCATACGAAAAGCGGGAATATTGCCTGCAATACCGGGAAACGGACTACGCCTTTCTGTGCCGCCTGATGGAAGAGGAAGGCATTTATTTCTACTTTGACAGCAATAAGGACAAGAATTCTGCAGAAAGCCTTGTGTTGTGTGACGGGATCAGCGGGCATTCCCCGATCAACGGCTCATCGACCATCGAATTCCATGCCCGCGATGATCGCGATCGCCGCCGCGAGGATCACATTGCCGAATGGACGCGCGAGGAAACGCTGACCCGAGGCAAGGTGACGCTGAATGATTTCGATTTCACCTCACCCATGGCGGATCTCAAGGTCAATAACTCGATCACCCGCGGCAATCACAGCCACAAGGATTACGAGGTCTACGACTATCAGGGCCACCACCGCAAAGACACCGGCCTGGGCGGAAAACTGGCCCGGGTGCGGATGGAAGCCGAAGCGATAGCTCATAAACGCTGGCGCGGTGCCTCCAGCGTGCGCACCCTTGGCACCGGTGGAACCTTTACTCTGAAAAACCACCCGGACAGTGACGCCAATGGCGAATATCTGGTGGTGGATACGATCCACTATCTGCAGGTGGCAGGGGATTACAACGAAAGGGAAGACCGCAAGAGCGACGCAGCCAAAGAGGGCGAGATGCGGCGGGACGTGAAACCCCGCAACATGGATTTCCCCGAAGAGGTCGCAGGCGACGCCTATGCTTCGACCTTTTCCGCGATCGAAAAGCAGGAACAGTTCCGGGCCCCGCTGGTGACGCCCTGGCCCGAGGTGCCCGGCCTTCAGACCGCGACGGTTGTCGGGCAAAGCGGCGAGGAAATCTGGACCGATGAATATGGCCGCATCAAGGTTCAGTTTCACTGGGACAGGGAGGGGAAGAAGAACGAAACCGCCTGTTGTTTCGTGCGCGTCGTCACGCCTTGGTCTGGTAAGAACTGGGGCATGGTGGCAGTGCCGCGTATCGGTCAGGAGGTGGTGATCCAGTTTGAGGACGGCAATCCGGACCGCCCGATCTGCACCGGCATGCTCTATAATTCCGACACAATGCCACCCTACAAATATCCCGACGATCAGACACAGCTGGGGATCAAGACCAACTCGTCCAAGGGCGGCGGCGGCTATAACGAGCTGATGTTCGAGGACAAGGCCGGCGAGGAGCTGATGCGTGTTCAGGCGCAGAAGGATCACCAGATGCTGGTCAAGGATCGCTCAGCAGTGACGGTGGGGCTGGATGCGCCTGATCCGGATGCGCCGGGCACGGACGAGAAAAGTTTTGCGATGACCATCAAGCAGAACATGACAGAAACCGTGAAATCCGGGGATCGCACGGAACTGGTGGAGACGGGTGACAAGTCTGAAACCATCCAGAAGGGCAACATGACCCTTGATGTGGACACCGGCAACCTGACCGAAACGATTGCCAAGGGCAATCACTCCGAAACGGTCTCGCTTGGCAATCTGACCGTGGATGTGACGGCCGGGAAGATCGAGATGTCGGCGGGACAGGAAATCCTGCTCAAGGTGGGAGGATCTTCGGTCAAGATCGACAATTCGGGAGTCACCATCAAGGGCCCGATGATCAAGATCGAAGGCTCCGGCATGGTCGAGGCGAAGGCGCCGATGACCACGGTCAAAGGCGACGCAATGCTGACCCTTAAGGGCGGCCTGACGCTGATCAACTAGGTGGGAACGATGTCGGAAAACTATGATGATCTGAAAAAGCTTCCCGCCGATCCGGTCGCCAAGCTGCTGGCGCGGGCGAATGTTCTGCTGAAGACCCCGTTACAGTCTCCGCCGACCGCAACGGCCTCGGCGGTGCTGAAAGAACTGGCGGACAAGGGCGCTCTGGTGGACCTGTTGCGTCTTCTTGCCGTGCTTTTGCCGCCGCGGGAGCGGGTCTGGTGGGCCTGCCTTGCCGCGCGTGATTATATCGGGCCGCGCTCGCCCAAGGATCCGCCGTCACTGACCACCTCCGAAGCCTGGGTTCTGGACCCGAGCGAGGAAAACCGCGATGCGGCGCGCATCACGCTGGACCATGCCTATGTGGATGATGACACGGTCAATTGTGCTCTGGCGGTGCTTTATGCCGATGGCACCTTGGGGCCGGGCGATCTTCGCCAGTATCCCGCGCCGGCCGGGGCCTCCGAGGCGGCCGCTTTTGCCATGAATATGGTAGCGTTGGGCCAATTGTCTGATAGGTTTGAAGAACATGGCCGTGTGTTGGTCGCCCGAGCGCTGGATATTGCGCGCGGCGGCAATGGTCAGGGGGCTGCCACGTCGGCGGCCTCTGAAGAAGTGTAACGAGGAGGTGGTTTGACATGGGAATGCCCCAGGCCCGCGTGACCGATTTGCATGCTTGCATGCTGCCATCGACGCCGCCGCCACCGGTGCTGCCGGTGCCGACACCGATTCTGCCGCCCTGCGCCGTGACCGTTCTGGTCGGCGGCCTGCCTGCTGCCCGGATGAGCGACATGTGCACGGCCGCCCCACCGCATCCGATCATCAAGGGATCGGCGACGGTACTGATCAACAATCTGCCCGCCGCCCGCATTCTGGATAACGCGGCCTGTGGTGGCATGATCACCATGGGGCAGGTGACAGTGATTGTAGGAGGATAATCGCGACTATGGCGGTGACGCTCAAATTTCAGAGCTCGGGAACGATGCCTGGCGATGCGGCGCCGGTGCCGATGCGGGGGGCCAGCCTGACCGTCGGGCGCGGCGCCAGCAATGATATGGTTCTGCCGGACCCCGATCAGATGCTGTCGCGCCATCACTGCGTGATCGAGGATCACAACGGCTCGGTCGTGATCGTCGATCTCAGCTCCAACGGCACCTTTCTCAACTACTCGAAAATCCCGCTTGGCCGCACACCGACACCGCTCAACAACGGTGATGTGATCTGTATCGGGAACTACGAGTTGGTCATCGAAATCCGGGATGATCTGGCCGAACCGGATGCGGGCATTGCAGCACCACTGGAGGCGGCACCGATGTCACCCGGGGTGGCCGAGAACGCGCCGGACCCGCTTGCGCTGCTGGACGATGCCGGTCCGGGGCGTGATTTTCTGGATGATCTTCTGGGCGGGTCGGAGCCGACCGGCCCCTCGCAGCTGAACCCGGTAGATCCCATCGACGAATTGCTGCCGCCGATGGGCGAAGACGAAGATCCGTTTTTCCAGAAGGCCAGCGATGGCCGCGAAGGGGAGGGCGCCAGCCTGCCCAGCCATGCCCCCTCGGCGCAGGACAGTTTTGCATCGCCCAGCACGTCATCTTCGGCGCTCATCCCGGATGATTGGGATGATGATTTCCTTTCGGGGATCGAGGGGCCTTCCGAGGCGCCGACCCCGCCCGCGGAACCAGCAGTGGCTGCGCCGCCTCCACCCGCCGAGGATATGTCGCCAGCCGCCCCCCCTGCAGAGGACCAGCAGCCAGATCCTGCACCAGCGCCACCGCCGCAACACACCGCGCCGGAACCAATAGCCCCGGCCCCGCAACCGGTTGCCGCGCCACCGACTGATCAGACAGCGGCGGCCGCGGCATCGGATGCATTTGGCGATCAGATCACGGCGGCCTTCCTTGAAGGGCTCGGCGCCGAAGAGGCCGCCTTAAAAGGCGAAGATCCGGCGACGGCCATGCGCCGGGTGGGCCGGGTCATGCACACCCTCATCGCGGGCCTGCGTGAAATCCTGATGACACGGACCTCGATCAAATCCGAGTTCCGGATCGAACAGACGATGATTTCCGCAGGCGGCAACAACCCGTTGAAATTCTCGATTACGCCGGAACAGGCGATTGAGACCATGCTCCGCCCCGCGACCAAGGGCTACCTGTCGCCGGAAACCGCTGCCGAAGAAGCGTTGCAGGATATCAAGGCGCATGAGGTCGCCATGGTCACCGGCATGGAGGCCGCGCTCAAAGGGGTGCTGGGCCGTCTGGATCCCAAGGCGCTGGAGGCGCAGATCGAGGACAAGGGCGGCCTTGGCGGGATCTTGCGCGGCAAGAAGGCACGCTATTGGGATGTTTACGAACAACTATACGCCGAGATTTCAGATCAGGCGGAAAACGATTTTCACGACCTGTTCAGCCGCGAATTTGCGCGGGCCTACAAGGCTCAGCTGGACCGGTTGAAAGACTGACCCGCGCCCCGCGCGTGGTCCAATTAAAAGGAGAACCCAGTGTCCTGGGACAGTAAAGTGCTTTGGACCGAGGGGCTGTTTCTGCAGCCTCATCATTTCCAGCAGGCCGACCGCTATACCGAGGCGCTTGTCGGCGGGCTGGCGCGGCGTCTTGGCCCCTATACCTGGGGGGTGAACGGGCTTGAGATCGACCACGAAGCGTTGAAAATCGGCCAGTTTGCACTGAAGTCCTGCGAGGGGCTGACCCATGATGGCACGGTGTTCCGGGTGCCTATGGCCGATCCGCATCCGCCCGCGATGGAGGTGCCGTCGACGGTCAAGGACTGCGTCGTCTACCTGACCGTGCCGCAACGCCGTCAGGGCGCTGCCGAGGTGGATCTGTCCGGCGCCGAACGGTCAGCCAGCCGGTTGCGTCCCGACACGCAGGAGGTGACCGATGTCACTAGCGCCGAGCGTAAACCCGTGCCTTTGGATGTGGGCAAGATGCGGCTGCAATTCGCGCTTGAGGTCGATGATCTGGCTGACCTGCTCGCCATCCCGGTGGCCCGGATCATCGAAGTGCGCCCTGATCAGGAAATCGTGCTGGATCAGGCCTTCATTCCCTCCTGTCTGGATGTGCGTGCGGCTCCGGCGCTTTCGGGTTTTTTGCGGGAACTCGAAGGGCTTCTCGCGCATCGCATGGAGGCCCTGGCCGGACGTCTGGCCGAAGCCGGCGGCGCCCGCGGCGTGGCGGATGTGTCCGACTTCTTGCTGCTGACGGTGGTGAACCGCACGCTGCCGATGGTGCGCCATCTGCGGCAGATCGAAAACCTGCACCCCGAACGGCTGTTCACACTGCTGACCGGACTGGCCGGTGAGTTGTCGGTTTTCATGTCTACGGAAAAACAGGCGCCCGAATTCCCCGCCTATACCCATGATAATCTGATGGGCTGTTTCGCACCGGTGATCCGCACCCTGCGGCAGTACCTCAGCTCGGTGCTGGAACAGACCGCGATTTCAATCAAGCTGGAGCCGCGCAAATACGGTATTTCCGTCGGGGTCATCGCGGACCGCAAACTGCTGGGCAATGCCGGGTTTGTCCTGGCGGTCAGTGCGGAGATCCCGGCCGAGGATGTGCGTCGCCACTTTGCCGGTCAGGCCAAGATCGGCCCGGTCGAGGAAATCCGTCAGCTGGTGAACTCCGCGTTGCCGGGGATCACGCTGCGCCCTTTGCCGGTGGCGCCGCGGCAGATCCCCTACCATGCGGGTGTGGTATACTTCGAAATGGATGCCGACAGCCCCTATTGGCGCAAGATGACCACATCCGGTGGCATCGCCGTGCATGTGTCGGGGCAGTATCCCGGGCTCAAGATGGAGCTGTGGGCGATCAGAAACGGGTAGGGCGGTCCGGTACCGGATCGTTATGCGGTGCCCTCAGGGGGGCTGCAGAATTGTACAAGGGTGACAGGGTAAAAAGATATGGGTGATTATGACGATCCCTTTGCCGAGCCGGGTGATACCGACAAGACGGTGATCAAGCCCAATCCGGGCGGGCGGCGCGCGACCGCGCCCATGCCAAGCCCGGAGCCCTCGGTGCCACCGGCCGAGCCGACGGCAGACCCGGATGCCCCACCAGCACCTGAGTCCTACGGCGTTCCGCAGGCCGCCGCCGCTGCGCCAAAAGCATCCCCCGGTAAAGCCTCGCAACTGGCGTTGACCGGGATGAATCAGTTGACGGCCTGTGCCGCGACCCTGTTTGCCCTGATCAGCCGTATCCGCAACCGCGCGCAGCACATGGACCCGGACGCTTTGCGCAAAAGCGTCGTGGCCGAGGTGCGCGCCTTTGAAAACCGCGCCTTGCAGGCGGGTATTCCGGCGCAGACGGTCAAGGTCGCGCGCTACGCTCTTTGCGCGACGCTGGATGATGTGGTGCTGAACACGCCCTGGGGCGGGCAGTCCAGCTGGGGCCTGCAATCCATGGTGGGTACTTTCCACCGCGAAACCGTGGGTGGGGACCGGTTTTACGACCTGCTGGCGCGACTGGAAAAAGAGCCGGGCGCCAATATCGACATGTTGGAGTTCCTCTACATGTGCATGTCGCTGGGATTTGAAGGTCGCCTGCGCGTCGAACAGGGTGGCAGTGAGAAACTGATGCAGATCCGCGCGGCGCTGGCCCGAATTATCCGCAATCAGCGCGGGCCGCTGGAATGGGATCTGTCGCCACATTGGGAGGGGGTGAAAAAACCCTTCAAGGCGCTGTCGGCCTGGCGTCTGGTCTGGATCGCGCTGGCGGTGACCGGCGCGCTGTTGGTGCTGCAATATGCCGGCCTCAGCTGGGCCCTGTCGAACCAGACCGAGAATGTCTCTGGTCGCCTTGCGATCATCGATTCCGGCCCTGCGGCGCAGCTGGAGCGGCGCGCGCCGCCGCCCCCTCCGCCGCCGCCTGCGCCCACGATCGAAGAACAGGTGGCCAAGGTGTCGGGCTTCCTTGATCCCGAGATCAAGGAAGGCATCGTCGAGGTGTTTCAGAAGGGCAACCTGCTGATCATCCGGCTGGCGGGATCCGGCATGTTCGGCTCTGGCTCTGACAAGCTTTCCGATGCTTTCAAGGGGCCGGTCAACCGTCTGGCCGAGTCGCTGAACGATGAAAAGGGCAAGGTCATCGTCGTCGGCCACTCCGATAATATACCGATCCGCTCCTCCCGGTTTCCGTCAAACATGGCGTTGTCGCTGGCCCGCGCCAAATCGGTGATGGCGGGAATGGCCGAAGTGATGACAGATCCTGACCGCCTATCCGCAGAAGGCCGGGCTGATAAGGAACCTATTGCCGACAACGGCACCCGTGAAGGCCGGGCCAAGAACCGCCGGATTGAAATCCTTCTGGTGCAGGAGATTGACGAATGATCCGCCGCTATATTCTGCCGCTCTTCAGATCCCTCTATTTCGTGCTGATCCTGCTAGCGGTCGGTCTGTCGGCCTGCGTGTGGTATTTCGCACCTTTCATCGGCTCGGAGGATTGGCGCCCCTTTGACAGCATCCTGTCGCGAGGCATTACCATCGGCGTGATCTGGGTGGTGATCCTGATGATCATCGGTCTGGTTTTCTGGCGTCGGCGCCGCCGGGATCGCCAGATGACCGAAGACATGGCCGAGGCCACGGAGGTGCCGGAAGAGGACGATGTCCTGGCCGAGGAAATCGGTGAATTGCGCGGCAAGTTCAAACAGGCCATGGCTGAATTGCGCAAGTCCAAGAACGGGCGCCGTCACCTCAGGGATCTGCCCTGGTACGTGATGATCGGCCCGCCCGGCGCCGGTAAGACCACTGCGATTGTCAATTCCGGCCTGCAGTTTCCCCTGGCGGACAAGATGGGCAAGGCCGCGATTGGCGGCGTCGGCGGCACCCGCAATTGCGATTGGTGGTTCACCAATGAGGCGGTGCTGATCGATACCGCCGGGCGCTATACCACGCAGGAAAGCGATGCGGATGCGGATAATGCCGCCTGGCTGGGCTTTCTAGGCCTGCTGAAAAAGTACCGTAAACGGCAGCCGATCAACGGGGCGATCATCGCGATTTCCCTGTCGGACCTGTCCCTGCAGGATGAGATCACCCAGAAATCCCACGCCCAGGCCGTGCGCCGCCGCCTGTCCGAGCTGCGCGAGAAACTCGGCGTGCGGTTTCCCGTCTATGTGCTGTTCACCAAGGCTGATCTGATCGCGGGGTTTCAGGAGTATTTCGATGCCCTGGGCAAGGAAGAGCGCGAACAGGTCTGGGGTTTCACCCTGCCGCTGCCCAAGGGCAAGAAAGAGGCTGCCCCAATTGCAGGCTTTGACGAAGAATTTGCAGCCCTTCTGGGGCAATTGAACGCGCAGCTGTTGGAGAAGATGCAGGGCGAAAGCGATCACCAGCGGCGGGCGCTGGTGGCGGGTTTTCCGGGGCAGGTGGCCTCGATGCGCCGCGTGGCGCGCGATTTCCTGACCGAAGTCTTTCAGGATAACCGCTATGATCAGCGTCAGATGCTGCGCGGGGTCTATTTCACATCGGGCACCCAGGAAGGCACGCCGATCGACCGGCTGATGCTGGGTATGGCGCAGACCTTCGGCATTGGCCGTCAGGCCATCGGAACAGGGCAGGGCAGTGGGCGATCCTACTTTCTGACCCGCCTGTTCGAAGGGGTAATGTTCCCCGAGGCCGGGCTTGTCTCTGCCGATGACAAGGTTGAGCGCCGCTATCGCTGGACCCGCCGCGCGGCCAGTGCTGCCACGGTGATCTTTGCCTCGGTGACCGGGGCGCTTTGGGTGAATTCCTACCTGAAGAATGCCGCGCTGATCGAACAGGCGGCCGGGCAGGCTGCAGCCTATCAGGCGGCCGCGGCAGAACTGCCGCCCAGCCCGGTGGGCGATACCGACCTGGTCCCGGTGGCTGCTGCGCTGAACCTGCTGCGTGACATGCCCGGCAACCCGGTTCTGTCGGATCCGGAGCCGGAGCGCGCCATGACCTATGGTCTTTATCAGGGTGAGGTGATCGGAACAGAGGCGGCGCAGACCTATCGCGCCGCGCTGAACCAGCGGCTGCTGCCACGCCTTCTGGTCCGGCTGGAAGAGCAGATCAGCGCCAATATGAACAATCCGGATGTTCTCTATGAGGCGCTGAAAATCTACCTGATGCTGGGGCTTCAGGGGCCGATGAACCCGGATCTGATCAAGGAATGGATGCAGCTTGACTGGGAATCGGTGGCCTATCCCGGAACGGTGCGGGCGCAACTGCGGGCGGATCTGATGGATCACCTGACGGCGATGCTATCCCAGCCGATGACAGAAATCGCGCTGAATGGTCCGCTGGTGGAGCAGGCCCAGAATATCCTGTCGGAAATGCCGCTGGCGCAACGGGTCTACAATGGCATCATCAATTCGAACACTGCCACCAGCCTGCCGAAATGGCGGCTGACCGATATCGGCGGGCCTTCGGTGAAACGGGTGTTGGTGCGGAGCTCCGGCAAGCCACTGAACGAGGGTGTCGAAGGCATCTTTACCTATGACGGGTTTCACAACGTCTTCCTGCCCGAAGCGGTGAGCGTGTCCGAACGTGTCCAGCGCGAAGTCTGGGTGCTGGGCGATCGCGGCGGTGAGCAGATCCAGAGCGAAGCCGCGCTTCTTGCGCTCAGCCGGGATGTGCTCGACCTTTATTACAACGACTATATCACCCGGTATGATCAGGTGCTGGGGGATGTGGACATCGTGCCGCTGGAAAGCCTCAGCCATGCGGTCGAGGTGACCAATGTGCTGTCCGGGCCGACCTCTCCGATCACCAATATCCTGACGGCGGTCAGCCAGGAAACCAGCCTGGCGGAGGACCGCTCGCAACTGAACACGGAATCCCTGGGCGAAGGCGTGTCGCAGGTGGCCGCCATCGAAACCCGGTCAAGCCTGTCTATCCAAGGACAAATCCTGCTTGAGGCACTTGTCAGCTCGGCATCGACCGCCTCGGGCGAACCGCCAAAGCCACCGGGTGCCTATGTTCAGGACCGGTTCCAGTGGTTGCACGATCTGGTGGACCGCCCCGAAGGGCAGCCCTCGCGGCTGGACGACCTCATGGTCTCTCTGCAACTCGTGTATCAGGAGCTGAACAAGATGTCGTTCAGCGGCGTGACCTCGGGCGAAAGCGGGCAGGCGCTACTGCAATTCCAGCAAACGGCCTCGCGGATCGACGGGCCGGTGCAACGCTGGGCCATGCAGATCTCGACGGGCTCTTCCGGCATTACCTCGGAAGGGACCCGCGCATCGATCAATGCCCGCTGGCAGGCCTCGGTTCTGCCCTTCTGCGAAAAGGCGCTGGACAACCGGTATCCCTTCAACCGGCGCGCCCGCGCCGATGTGGCGATGGTGGATTTTGCAAAACTGTTTGCGCCGGGCGGGCTGATCGACAGTTTCTTTGACGAGAACCTGCTGAAATATGTCGATACCCGCAGCCGTCCGTGGACCTGGAAACGCGTCAATGATGTCGATCTGGGGATCAGTCAGGCGGTGCTGGAACAGATGCAGTATGCCGCTGAAATACGTGATGCCTTCTTTGCCGGTGGGGACACGCCTGTGGTCCAGTTCCAGATCACCCCCAAGGCGCTGGATTCAAAGGCCAAGGAGGTGCTGCTTGAGATCGACGGCACGCAGGTGTCCTATAATCACCGGATGGGACAGCCCACGCCGGTTGCAGTGACCTGGCCGGGGACGGTCGGACTGGCGCGGATCACCCTTTTGCCGGACAAGCGCAATATTGAAAACGTTCTGTCGCGGGATGGGCCCTGGGCCTGGTTCCGGTTGCTGGACGCCGCCGAGGTACGCCGGACCAACGTCACAGACCGGCGGCGGGTGAACTTCCGGGTTGGTGGGCGTCTGGCCCTGTTCGAGCTGCAATCGGGATCGGTCGTCAATCCCTTTGCCCTGCCGGCGATGGCAAAATTCAGCTGCCCGAAGTCGATGTGATGGAGGCAGGGTTCGGAGCCTTCGGCAAGATGCCCTCGGTCGGGGATTTTTTCCGGATCAACATGCCGGGCGGTTTTGTCCGCCTGTGGGATGGCTGGCTGCAGCAGGTGCTGCTGGCCGGGCAAAGCGCCTATGGCACCACCTTTGAACGCAGCTATATGTCGGCGCCGATCTGGCGATTTTCGCTGCCTGCGGGCCTTGCCGGGCCGGAAAAGCTGACGGGAGTTCTGATGCCCTCGGTTGACCGGGTCGGCCGCCGGTTTCCGCTGACATTGGTGGCGCCTCTGGCCACGCCTGGCCCTGCGGCGCTGGATCATTTCACCGACACAAAGCTGTTTGAGCAGCTTGAGGCGATTGCCCTGGATGCATTGGAGGACAGCATGACACAGGACAAATTATCCGCAGCCCTCGGCGCGGTGCAGCCGCCCGCCATGCGCGCGGTGGCGCCGCTGCGCACATCGGGCAACACGCTGGTGCTGACCGGCGCTGGTCAGACGGAGGATCTGCCAAACACCGTGGCGGCGGCCCTGCTGGACAGCCGGGCTGCTGATACCAGCATCTGGACTGCGGTTCTGGACAGCGGCCCGCGGATGATGATGTGCCCGGGCCTGCCGCAAGGCGGGGCTGCAATGGGACTGTTCGATCTTACGGCTCCCATCTGGCAGGAGGCCCGGCCGCTATGAATCCGATGCACCCCTATCGCTATGCCGTTCAGACCCATGTCGGACTGCAACGCAAGGTCAACGAAGACGCGGTGCTGGCGCTACCGGACCATGACATCTGGCTGGTTGCAGATGGGATGGGGGGCCATGATGCCGGCGATTATGCCAGCCGCCTGATCGCGGATTCCGCCGCGATGATCCCCGGCGGGCTGGACCCGGCGGCCAAGATGCACGCCCTGCGCGATGCCTTGCAAGGCGCCCACCGCGCCATCCAGGCCGAGGCCACGGCGCGGGGGGGCGGCACCATTGGTGCAACTGTTGCCGCCCTGATCATGGCGCAGGGCCATTTCGCCGGTATCTGGGCCGGCGACAGCCGTATCTACCGGCTCCATGGCGGGCAGATCGACATGCTGACGGCAGATCATTCCGTGGTCGCCGAATACGTCCACTCCGGCAAGATGAGCTGGGATGAGGCAGACCAGCATCCGCAATCCAATGCCATCACCCGCGCGGTCGGGGTCGGGGAGGATCTGGAACTCGACAAGGTGCGCGGCACCGCTGAAAGCGGCGACAGGTTCCTGATCTGCTCGGATGGGCTGACGAAATATGCCACCTTCTCCATGCTGGAGGATATTCTGTCGAGCACGCCCTTGGAAACCGTCGCCGAGCGGCTGGTGCAGGTCGCACTGACCGGGGGCGGGGCTGACAATATCTCGGTGATCGTCGTCGACGTGCTCTGACGGACGCGGGTCCGACAGGCCGCAATCAGGGGCGGGCTGTCACCAATATACGGCTGTCCAGCGACAGGATCCGGCTCGCATCCTCTGCCGCGCTTTGCTGCAGCGCTTCGGCAAAACCAACCGCGCTTTCCGATGTGGGACGCATGCCCGCGAACAGCGGTTCCGAGGAATGCAGGACCAGGATACGGCTTTTGCCCAAGGTGCTATCATCCACCTTGAACGCCAGCCCGCCGGTTTCTGCTGCATTCTGCAAATCAAAGGCGACGCGCACGGAAAACGGCCCGATCTCACCATCTCTGAGGTCCGCAATCGCATTCTCGGGACGTCCGATATTGGGCAACAGATGAAAGACGTTGCCAGAGACATCCAGGATTGAAACGGTCAGAAAGCCGTCGGTCATGTATTCCGGCAGGATCACGTCGATGACCGGATTTTCCCCGACGAAGAACCGCCCCGATGGGTTCGGCGTGCCTTCCCCGCCAAGGGTATAGCTGACCTTTGCCCCGCCCGCAGGCGCCTTGGGCAGACGCTGCTCTACAACGCAGAGGGCGGGGTTCAGCACTTCGGCATCCAGAACCACCTTGCGATCACCCGCGATCGCGCGTAGCGCATCGAACAGGGCAACCCGGGTTGATGTTTCCGCCAGCCGCCCGGTGATCACGATGGAATCCTCGGGCGCAAAGCCGCCGGTTCCATCTGTGCCGGACAGTTGCAACGGGCCGCAGTCCTGATGATCAGCGATCACCGACAGGACCTCTTCCCGCGCCAGAACAGGCAGTTTGAAAACGATATCGACCGCGCCGTCCAGTGCTCCCGGCAGCCCATCGGCAAACCGTGCGTTCAACGACGCCGCCAGTTCGGCATCCTGCGTCACGCCGCTCAGTCTGCCTTGATTGTTGCTGACGGCAAGGCGCCATTCACCGAGTTGATCCAGCGGCGCAATGGTTGCCAGTACATCGTCGCCCCAGCTGTCGGCGATTGCCCCCGACGCCAGCGAGACATCCGTGGTTTCAACCATGTCCTGCAGCGCGGTGAGGCTCGCCTCAGACGGCATGTTCCCGGTTGCCCGGGCCGGGGCGCCTGCAGATTTTTCAATAATCAGCGTGAAAGGTTCGGCAACCGGCAGGGATGGTCCAGTGAGATTGCCAAACAGCCCGGCAAAATAGCCGCCAACGCCCAGACCCAGCACACTTATAAGGAGGATAACCGCCACGAGGCCACCGCGCCCTTTTGCCGGTTTTTCGTCCACCGGAGGCGTCGAGGGCGCAGGTTTTGCTGTTGGCGCGGCCGTCTTCGGAACAATGATCGTGGCTTCTTCCGCCGGGGATGGAGTGTCTGCCTTGGGCGGCGTACCAGCAGGGCGGGGGTCCGGGTCATCGATATAGGCCAGAACCTCTGCTGCGTTTTGAAACCGGTCCGCAGGATCCGGCGCGCACATGCGGTCGATCAACCCCTTCAAGGGTTCGGGCACACCCGAGGTATCCAGCGGCTTCTGCTTGTTTTCCACCACTTCCATGGGGTTTGCGCCCAGCGACGGCGGCGCGCCGCGAAAATTCGCCAGCAGCAAGGCGCCAAGCGAGTAGATATCCGACCGGGCGTCGGTTTGCCCGCTCATCTGCTCGGGCGCGGCATAAGAATATTTGCCGGCGAATTCATTACCGACAATCGTCTGTGCACCAGGGTTGGTATCCTTGGCGATGCCGAAATCGATGATCACGGCCTCGGCCGGATCACCGCCGCGCAGGATGATATTGTCCGGGCTCAGATCCCGATGCACGATCTTGCGCGCATGGGCGGCTTGCAGACCCTGCGCCACGCGTTTGCAGATGATCATCAGATCATCGGCAGACATCGGTCCCTGTTTCAGCTTCCGGTCCAGCCCCGGCCCGTCGACGTAATCCATCAGCAGGTAGATATGCCCATCCGGGGTGCGGTGATTTTCCGAATAGCGCACCACCGCGTCATGGCGGATTTCGCGGATGTTTTCCTCGCGGGCCATCAGGACCTGAAAGTCCTCGTTGGCAGAGAGTTCCTGTTTCAGAACCTTGATCGCCACCAGATTGCCAGAGATTTCCGAGCGCGCCTTGTAGACATCCGAAGTGCCACCGCGACCCAGCAGCATCTCGATCCGGTAGGTGTTGTTCAGCAGATCACCGGGTTGAAAAATATCACCGGGGCGGGATTCGATCATCTGTCATGTCCCGCCTTGTACCCGCCCGAAGCGACGTTCATTCCTCAGCCCAGAGCCTGGAACTCGACACGGCGGTTTTCATCGGCCCGCGGATCGTTTTCATCAAAGGGCGCGGTTTCCCCCATGCCGATCGCTTTCAGCATGTCCTCGGGAATGCCGCAGGAGCCGATCAGATGGCGCCGAACTTCCTGCGCCCGCAGCAGAGACAGGCGTTCATTGTATTCGGCCGAGCCCGAACTGTCGGTGTGACCGATGATCTGGAACACGGTTCCCTGCATCAGCTTCATCGACTCGCACATATTGGCCAGCTTCGGCTCCTGATCCGCGCGCAGGGCTGCGCTGTCGAAATCAAAGGAAATCTGGACGTTGATCTGCGATTGCCGCTCAACCGGGTTATATTCTTCCGCAGCAGCGGCAACGGTGGCCGTTTCCGCAGTGTCGTCGCTCTGCGCCGCAGAGGACGTCGCCGCGTTCGGCACGATGACTAGACCGCGGGTTTTTTGCTTCTTGAAGGCTTGGGTGATTTCTTCGACCGAGGGGCCGTCATCGGCAGACTGGGCCATAGCGTCAGGCGCCTGCAACACACCCAAACTCAGAATACAGGCAGAAATAATGCGAAACCGGACCATAACCTGTCCCTTACGTTGAAAACATATACTGGATAAAAGCCTATACCACACTTGTTGATCTGCCAATGGGCGGCCGCCAACAGCGCTGCAAAAACCCCTAAACTCTGCCCTATCCGCGACGGATGGAATTGAGGGCTTTACGAAGGCTGGTTCAGGGCATTCAATAGGGGTGTAGTATGTTGAGGGTTCTATGCGCGTCGTTTCGGCAGTTATCATCGCGACAGGCATCGTCCTGGCGCCCGTTGTCTGGTTCGGCCTGAGCTGGCTCATGTCTGATGAAGACTATGCAGGCGGGGCCGTCGATTCCACGGCGCGGATCGAACTGGAAATGCTCCGTCAGCAGATCGAGGATCTGCAACTCCGGATGAGTGACCTTCAGACAGAGATTGCGCGCCTGCCTGCGGGAGGAGCAGGCTCCAACGCCCCTTTTCTCCCGGACGCTGACGGCGAACGTCAGATCTGGGAGCAGACCGAAGGCACAGACCTTGATTATGCGCAGGTGGTGCTGATCGCAGACCGGTTGAATGTAAATCGGGGCCTGAACGTGGCCGGGGGCAGGTATCTGTCCGAAAAACTGGGGCGCCCGCGTGAGGATCTGAGCGACAGCTGCCAGCCCATGACAAACCCGGATTTGAAGGAAAAACTGGTAACCGAGCAGGTTGGTCCGATCCGTGTCAGCATGCTGCAGCCCGCGATCGAGAGCCTGCGGATCGTGTTCGAAAACATCCGCAGCGTCGACCCCGACCTCTATTCCCGGATCAACACTGCCGGCGCCCTTTGCGTGCGGCGGATCCGCGGCACGGTGAATTCCCTGTCGACGCACAGCTACGGGCTGGCGGTGGATCTCAATATCGACGGCAAGTTGGATAATTTCACCGACGGCAAGACCCAGTTGGGTCTGACGATCATGGCCGATTTCTTCTTTGATGAAGGCTGGGTCTGGGGGGCTGGTTTTGGCCGCGAAGACAGCATGCATTTCGAAATCAGCCGCCGCCAGCTGGACACCTGGATCGCGGAGGGGCGACTGTAATCAGCCCCGACGGCATCACAGTGAGCGTAGCAGGACCTTGTTGGAGCCAAGCGCCGCAGCGATTTGCTGGTATTGCACAGCTCGGGCGGTCGATTGGGCGGCGGATCTGAGCAGGATCGTCTCCGCCTCCTTAAGCGCAGAAACGGCTGCGGCAGCCGCCTGCCGCTTGCGGGTGGATGCCACCGCCACCAGCGGGCGGGAGGATTTCGTATTGGTATCCGAGTGTTGCACCACTGCGCGCGGGGCCTGCGGATCGCGGTTATCACGCGCGATCTTGCGCAGATTGGCAGCCGTCTCACCTATCGTTTTGCGCGCGTCCTGATACCCGGACAGACCGGACATGCCCTCAGCCAGCTGTTCCATGCGTTCTGCCATGCAATCGACAAGATAGGCCCCGCTGCTGCTGCAGAACTCGGGAATGGCATTCAGCCGCATAACCACTTGCTGCGGCGTCGCAACACGGTTTGCCACCGACAGGCCCGGACTGGTTGTACCCTCACCACCGTAGCTACCCTCACTGCCACCATAGGTGCCTTCGCCTGTGCCCCCGGTTTCCTGCGCCTCAACCGGGCCGACCAGAACAAGCGTCAGGATAACCAGATATCGCAGTACCCGCATGACGTCCTCCCGCTTCCGTTTATTACCCGTCCAACCCATAGGCCCGCCGGATGCCGCGCTGCGTGCCGGGACCGAAATCCCCATCGATCGAGCCTTGGTAAAAATCATTATCTTTCAGCTTGGCCTGCAGGGCCTTGCGCGTTTGGTCGGTGAACATCGTCGGCCGCTCGCTGAGCAGTTTCAGAACATCCGAACTGCCGGACCGCAAAGCCGCGTAAAGATACTGCGCCGCGTCTTCGGGGTCCTTGTTGGGGATCAGACCGTCATCGATCAGGGCTGCAAAATTGAACTGGGCCTGCGGATGACGCAGATCCGCAGCCCGCTCAAAGAAGGTCAGGGCCTTTTGCGGATTGGCCGGCAGACCCAGCCCGCCCTGATAATGCAGGAACCCAAGATCATTGATCGCATCGGCAAAATTCTGATCCGCCGCCGCCCGGTAAAGCGCCAAAGCCTTGGCCGGGTCCGGTTCAACACCCGTGCCTCGCTCGTACAGCTTTGCCAGTTCAAACTGCGCTTCGGGAGATCCCGCATCCGCAGCCCGCTGCAAAAATTCAATCGCGGCGGTCGGATCAAACCGGTCCTGGTTTGGGTTGAGCCGGATATAGGCCAGCCCCAGCATCGACCGGGTGTCTCCAAGCTCGGCAAGGGCGAGAAGCTGTTCCTCCTGATCCGGTTTCAGCGCCGCCCAGGCATCCGTGCTACCCGCGCTCTCATTTCCGCCAGCCAGATAGAAGGGCACCCCGGTAAGTGAACCATAGGTATGTGGTTCCTGCAGGTTTCCGGTTTTCTGAAGCACAAGATCGCGGACCTGCCGAAACATCAGGCTGATCTCCAGACCGGGCTGAACCATCTTTTCCATCAGCGCCAGCGCATAGGGGCTGTTCTCTCCCCGGCCATCCAGCGCGACCTGTCCATCCTTGGCCGCAAAGGCCACCAGCGTTCCGCGATCCGGGTTTGCAGGGGCCAGCCCTGCACGTTCGGGTGCCGTCGATGCATTCGTTGTTTCCGAAGTGTCTCCCGCCAATGCATCGCCAAGGGGGTTATCGCGGCAGCTGTCCAGGATTACGATGCGCATCTTTCGTGCTTTCTCAACAGCCGCCAACAGCTGCTTCAGCGAGGCGGACTGGCGCTCTACATCCCTGTTGCTTTGCACCTGAACATCAACCGGGATCAGGAAATTCTCGCCCTGCACCTCGACCCCGTGACCGGCAAAATAGATCAAGGCCAGATCGGCAACCTCGGCGCGGAAAGCAAAGCCTTCGAGCATGCGGGTCATGTCTTCGGCACCGACGTCAATGCCAAGGGTCACGTCAAACCCGATCCCCTCCAGGGTTTCCGCCATCCGCAGGGCATCGTTGCGGGTGTTGTCCAGCTTTGGCAGATACTGGTAATCAGCCATCCCCAAGACCAGCGCCGCACGATCTGTTGCGGCCACGCTCGCGACAGGCAGCATTATGGTGGCCAATGTCAAAAGTACTCGAAACACAAAGCTCATGATCGCACCGGGCAAAACTGATTACACATCTTAAGTGTAGCCGTTGCAGACGGTGAAGCAAACGATCAATCCGGAGCCTGCGCGATCTTCGTCCTGATGGATGATATTATCGCGCGGCTCAAACGGGAAACGCCGCCTGGGGCAGGCGGCGTCTTTGTTGTTCAGGCGTTTTGCAAACCACCGGGAGAGAGTAGTCTTTCCCGCAGACGTTCCAGGGTGACCCCTTTGGCGGCAGCAGGCAGATCGGCCGGTCCGGATTTTTCCACCTGGTCCTGGACGCGCTCATAGAATCCCGACAGCCCGGCGAGTGTCTGGATTACCAGATCGAAATCCTGCAATGCACGCAGTTCCGCACTGGTAGGGCGGGTACCACGTTCCATGACCGTGAGAGCAACATCCTCCAGCTCTTGAATTTTGACTTTCAGCTGGTGCATTTCCCAAGATGAAATGGTGCAGAGATCTTTCAGGGCTTTGTCAGGATGGTCCATATCAGAGCCGCCCAACCACTTGTTCGATCGCCTGCTTCATCGTTGCAACCGTGAAGGGTTTGCGGATGATGTTGTTCAGGCCGAGTTTCTTGCCGACCTCGATGATCTCAGGAGTCGGTTTGCCCGTCACCAGGATAAACCCGACACGCTGGGTCACCTGATGGCCACGGACCGCTTGCAGTAGGCCAAGACCATCCATGCCGGGCATGTTGTAGTCGGACAAGACCAGGTGCACCGGAGTCTTCGTGATCTTCTGGAACGCGGATTGTCCGTTGTTTTCCACCATGTAGTTCTTGACGCCAAGCTCATCCAAGCATTGCGTCAGAATCCCGCGGCTCGTTGACATGTCGTCCACGACCATGACGCGAAGAGAGTCTTTCAAGCTCATTTGTTTTCCTCGTGTTTCTTCATACTGCTCAGACTATCGGGCATCCCCACCCGATGGTGTGTGAATGTAGGTGGTTATTCCTGCCGTTTTCATATGTTGGGCAGCCGGTCCGGACATTCGTTCGGAATGTCCGATAAACAGGTAGCCTCCGGGAACTAGTGATCGCTGAAACGCCTGCCAGACCTTTTGCTGCGTTGCTGTATCAAAGTAGATGGCCACATTCCGACAGAAAATCGCATCGAATTTTCCCTTAAACGGAAAGGGTTCAATGAGATTCAGCACACCAAGTGTCACCATCGACCGGATGCTTTCAGGTAGACGGCCATCAGCATCAAGTTTTGGCAGGTATTTGCGGTATTCCGCAGGGATCTGCGCAATCTCGTCCGCCGGATATTTGGCAGCCGTTGCCGTTTGCACGACAACCGGATCGATATCAGTGCCCAGGATCTTGAAATCCAGACGGTTCACCTCCGGACACATGTCCTGGATGATCATCGCCAGCGTGTAGGGCTCCTGTCCGTTGGAGCATCCTGCCGACCAGATGCGCACCCGTCCGCCTTCTCGTGCCTTCTTGATGAGGTCCGGAAGAACGTCTTTGCGCATCGTTTCAAAATGATGTGGTTCCCGGAAGAACTGCGTCACATTGGTGGTCAGCAGAGACAGCAGGTTGCTGCGCTCCTTGTCGGAATTCGGCCCATTCAGGCGTGCAAGATAATCCTTGAAGTTCAAGACGTTCTGCTTTCGCAGACGACGAGCCAGGCGGGCCGAAACCAGAGGTTTCTTGCTGCTCGACATCGCCAACCCAAAATGCTTGTAGGCGAACTGGGCGATGGCTTCGAAATCCTGATCTGTCAGGGTGAAACCATCTGCCTTGGACTCTATGGGACTTCTTGCGTTCACATCAGCACCTGTTCCGGAACGGAGATAACCGCATCCAGGTTGATGATCCGGACCATGGTGTCATCATGCGAGATGATGCCTTGGATATATTCCATGGTGAATCGGCTATCGACCGGCGGCGTGTCCTGAATATCATCGGGGTTGATCGAGATGATTTCCGAAACGGATTCCGCCAGCAGGCCAACCGGCTTGCCACCGACCGCCACGACGATCACCACGTTACGCTCACTGGCCTCGGTCTGCTCAAGACCGAACCGCGCCGACAAATCATAGATCGGGATCACCGCACCGCGCAGGTTCATGACACCCAGCACGTCCGACGGCGCGTGCGGCAGGATTGTCACCGGCGACCAACGACGGATCTCACGGATCTGGGTGATTTTGAGACAGAAAGCCTGCCCCGCCACAGTGAAGCTCACGAACTCACTGAACTGGGCGTGCTTTACTTCCTGATCGCCAGGCTTGGCTTCAACTTGCGACTGCATTGTTCATTCTCCGATCTGTGTCAAAGGCGGCTGCTGATGGCGAGGCCGCGATAATGCTTTCCGGATCCAGGATCATGGCAATCTTGCCATCTCCGAGAATGGTGGCAGCAGCCACCCCGGCAATCTCCCCACAGACTCCATCCAGGCTTTTGATGACCACCTGCCGCTGGTCGTGGATATCGTCCACCGCCAGGGCGCTGCGCTGTCCCGTTTCCGTTTCAACCAGGAGATAGACTCCGGGCGGTTGGTCATCCTGCTTGCTCAGCCCAAGGGCGCTAGCAACGTCGCAGATCGGGACGAAGTTCCCACGGATCGACAGCAATGTGCCATCGGCGCCAAGGTTGTTGATCATCTCGTCGCTGCCGCGCATCGTCTCGACGATTGAGGTGATCGGAACCACCATCGTCTGATCCGCAACCGAGACCACCATGCCGTCCATCACCGCCAAGGTCAGCGGCAGGATGATGGTAAAGGTCGAGCCTTTGCCCGGGGTCGAGGTGATGTTGATCCGGCCACCGAGACCCGTCACGGCGTTCTTGACCACATCCATCCCGACGCCACGACCAGACAGGTTTGAAACCTCTTTGGCAGTTGAGAAACCCGGCAGGAACAGAAGGTTGTCAATCTCGCTATCGGTCAGCTCTGCGTTCTCAGGGATCAGGCCCTTGTCGATCGCGATCTGCTTCACACGGGGGCGGTTGACGCCGGCACCGTCGTCTTTGATTTCGATGCAGACACTGCCAGACCGGTGCGACGCCGACAGACGGATTTCGCCAACCCTGTCCTTGCCATTTTCTGCGCGGTCCTCCGGCTTCTCGATCCCGTGATCCACCGCATTGCGCAGAATATGCGTCAGCGGGTCGGACAGGCGTTCGATAACCGTCTTGTCGACTTCGGTGTTTTCGCCCTCGGTGACAAGTTTGCAGGTTTTGTCAGTGGCGCTGGAAGCCTCCCGCACAATCCGGGCCATACGCTGAAACAGCGGCTTGACCGGCTGTGCACGGATCGACATCACGCCTTCCTGGATGTCCCGCGCCAGGTTCTTGAACCCTTCCAGCTCGGTCTCAACATCCCGTACATCGGCGACATCAAGGTTGGCAATCTGCTGCGCCAACATCGAGTGGTTGATGATCAGCTCTCCTACCGCGTTGATAAGCCGGTCCACCCTCTCAAGTTCCACACGCAGAGTCGGTTTGGGACCCCGCTGCTCCGATTTCGCGGCCTCGGCCTTCGGAGATGGTGCTTTGTCACCCGCAGGCGCAGAGTCTGCCTCCGGTGTCAGAGCGGGGGCCGGCTGTTCAAAAGGGGCAGGCGTCGTCTCCCCGTCCTCAGCGGACGGAGCCACACCGAATGCAGCGTCCAGCGCCGCAAGAGCCTGCGCATCCGCTTCGGCGTCACCATCGCCTTCGATCGACAGCTCGCACAGACCTTCGACGAATTCGAAAACGGCTTCCACCTTGTCGCGCGGCTCCGAGGTGATCAGAACCAAATCCCAGGCGATATAGCTTTCGGCGACATCGATGGCGTCAAAACCGGGCAATTCAGTGTCGTCCAGCTTGACCTCAAGCTCGCCAAGTTCCTTGAGTGCCTGGAACAGGAAGATGGGCTCGTTGCCGGTGCCGTACATTTCCTTCATGGGATGGAAACGGATCCGGTAGGTTTCTTCCTGAGGCACCACGGGAAGATCGATCGCTGCAGGCGCAAAGCCTGCCCCGCCCAGGCCCATCGGCTCGAACGTCAGATCTTCTTCCTCTTCGGGAATATATTCGTCCAGCGCCGCGATCAGCACGTTGTGATGCGCTTCGTCGGTTTCGCCGCCATCCCGCGCCGTCGCCACCAGATCACACAGATGGTCACTGGCACGCAGCAGAAGCTGAACAAGCTTTTCGCCCAGCTCCAGACGATTGGTTCGCACCTCGTCGAAAACGGTTTCGAACCTGTGGGCAAAGGCCACCAGTTCATCCAAGCCGAACGCCCCGGCGCCACCCTTGATCGAGTGAACAGCACGGAAAACAGCGTTGACTACCTCTGGATCGCGATCGCCACCTTCGATGGCGGTCAGACCCTCATCCGTCGCTTCAAGGAGTTCTTCGCACTCCTCAAAGAAGGTATCCTGAATCGACCCTGACATCTTACGCCGCAGCTCCGGTGACGCGCTTGAGCGCAAAAATCAAAGACGTGTCATCGAAGGGCTTGGTAATCCAGCCGGTTGCACCCGCATTGCGCGCACGGGTTTTCATTTCCGCGGCACTCTCGGTGGTCAGAACAAGAATCGGCACCTTCGAATTGATACCGTCGCCCCGGAGTTCTTCGATGACACCGAAGCCGTCCAGATTGGGCATGTTGATATCGGTAATCACCACATCCGGCGCGACGTCGGGATACATATCAACGCCTTCACGGCCATCGACCGCGCAGTGATATTCAAAGCCGGCTTCTTCCAGCGTGGCAGCAAGCAGATTCCGAATCGTGCGGGAATCATCAATTGCAAGGACTTTGGTTTTCATGCTGTTTCCTCGTCTTCAAAGCGGTTGGACTCTAAACCCAAAAGCGACAGAGACTTTCGGCACGATTCACTGATGTTTGTGACCGCAAATCCCAATTCTTCGGAACGCCACTGCTGCTCCGCACTCATCAGAATCTGAAGGCATCGCGAGGGCATCGCCATAACCTTGGAGCAGTCGATTTCTACCGCAGAGGTGCGCGCTCCGCGCAGGAATGCAATCAGCGGATCAAGGTCCGAAAATGCATTCGGAAGGTCTAATAGGTGTTTTTGCGTTTCCGTGGTCATCTTCCGCGATTCGCACCCCCGTTGTTCGGTCACATGTTAGAGTTCGATAGGGTCATTCTTAGGCTCGGGGGTTTAATAATTGATTGCCGCAAAGGCACCGCAACACCCTTTTGCCAGCCCTCAAGCCCTCCGGGGAACGCCGTTTTGCGGACAATTTTACATGCCCAAATCTTCGTTGCGATGAGGACAGCCATCGCGGCCACACAGTTAGAATCCCTATACGCGCGACAGCGGCAGCATTTCCCGACGCTGCGACCAGAAGGCTTTTTAAAATTCGAACGAATGCCGGAAATTTAAGCCGCAAATTAACCCCCGCCGGGCATTCATTTCATTGGACAGGGCCGATCCGGGCCTTGGTTTGCAAAGCGTAAGCAAGAAGGCCTTTGGAACAGTGAAAATCGCACACAAGCTCCCGCTATTCGTCGTCGCATTCGGTGCAGTCATGGCTGCGATCGTGGTTTCGATCAGCACGATCACGTCGCAGAACAGCGCAAGGACCCAGGCCCAAGAGCATTTCGAATCTCTGGTTGCCAGCCGCAAGGCAGCGGTCGAATCCCTGATGAGGGGTATTACGGCTGATCTTCTGACTCTCGCCGCCGTGCCCTCCACCGGGACCGCGCTGCAACGCTTGTCCGGCGCATGGACCAATCTTGGCGATGAGGCTGCCCAGACCGTGCGTGATGCCTATATCACCAACAACCCCAATCCTCTGGGGGAACGCCATCTGCTAGATCGCGGCAAGCAGACAATTCCGTACAACATTCACCACGCCAAATTTCACCCGGCCTTCCGCACCCTGCTGACCAGTAAAGGGTACTACGACGCCTTTCTTGTGAACCTGTCCGGCAACGTACTTTATTCGGTCTACAAAGAAGACGATTACGCGACCAATCTTTATGATGGTCCGTACAAAGATTCAGGGCTTGCGCAGCTATTCCGCAGAACTGCGGATGCGCAGCCGGGAGAAGTGTTGTTTTCCGATTTCGCGCCTTATGAGCCAAGCCAGGGCAAACCGGCCGCCTTTGTCGCCACACAGATCGTCGCCAATACCGGCCAGACCGTCGGAATCCTGGTTCTGCAGATGCCGGTGAGCATGATCAGCGCCATCATGAACGAGGCCCGGGGCATCGGGGAAACAGCCGATGCCTATCTGGTAGCCTCTGACCTGCTGGCACGGTCGTCTTCACGATTCGAGGGCGGCCATATGCTGCTGGATCCGATTGCAGAGCAGGAACACATTACCTCTGCTCTCAATGGTGAAAGCAAGTTTTACTCCTCGACGACCGGCCTGAACGGACGGGAAGTCAGCGCCTTCTCCGAACCAATTGCTCTGGCAGGCAAGGAAATGGCAATCGTGATCGAACAGGACCGCGCCGAACTCATGGCGCACGTGAACAGTGCACGCAACTTCCTGCTTTTGGTGTCACTGGCCTGTACGGCAGGGATGTCTCTGCTGGGTTGGCTTTACGCCCGGACGATTACACGGCCGCTGGACCGCATCAGCAGCAATATGGAATCGGTGGCCTCCGGCAATCTGGAAACTGAGGTCAGCGAAGCCAAGCGTGTCGATGAAATCGGGCAGATTGGCAAGACGCTGGTCTCCATGCAGGATGACCTGCGGCACGCGCGCACCGCGCAGGAAGAGCGCGCCCAGCAGCAGCAGGAACAGCAACGGGTGGTAGAGACCCTGAGTTCCGGTCTGCTACGGCTGGCGCAAGGGGATTTCTCTGAAAAAATCACCGAACCCTTCACCGGCGAGCATGAACAACTGCGGTCCGATTTCAATACAACCGTCGAAAACCTCAGCGATACGGTGTCGAAAGTGGTGGAATCCGCTTCCAGCATTCGCAACGGCGCGGCTGAGATCAGCCAGTCTTCGGATGATCTGTCGCACCGCACCGAAAGTCAGGCCGCAACGCTCGAAGAAACCGCTGCTGCGCTGGATGAGTTGACCGCATCGGTCAAATCCGCTGCCGAAGGCGCACGTAGCGTCGAAAACATCATGGATGAGGCCAAGCAGGAAGCCGAAAACAGCGGCGTCGTGGTTCAGAGCGCGGTCTCGGCGATGACCGAGATCGAGCAATCCTCGACCCATATCGCCCAGATCATCAGTGTCATCGACGATATCGCTTTCCAGACCAACCTGCTCGCGCTGAACGCCGGCGTCGAAGCCGCCCGTGCCGGCGAAGCAGGTCGTGGTTTCGCCGTGGTTGCCTCCGAAGTGCGCGCCCTGGCGCAGCGGTCCTCGGATGCGGCGATGGAGATCAAGACCCTGATCGGCGACAGCTCGAAACAGGTAGAGCGCGGTGTGGATCTTGTCGGTAAGGCCGGCGAGGCGCTGCAGAATATTGTGCAACGGGTCAACCACATCTCGAAACTGGTGACCGATATCGCCGAGGGCGCGGCCGAGCAATCGACCGGTCTGGGGGAAATCAACACTGGCGTGGTGCAGCTGGATCAGGTGACCCAGCAGAACGCCGCCATGGTGGAAGAGGCCACCGCTGCGGGTCACATGCTGAACAGCGACGCCACCAAGCTGGCCGAACTGGTCGCCCACTTCAAGATCACGGGCGGCAGCAATATCACCGCAATGCCGCAGCCTTCGGCGCCCATCGCACCGACGGCTCATGGCGAAGATGATTGGGATCTGGACGAGATCACTCCGACCCCTGTCGCCGCAACGGACGGAAACGCCGCCATCGACAAGTGGCAGGACTTTTAACCTGTCATCGATCCGGGGCGCACAGGGTGCGCCCCACCAATTATGTAACTTTCGGTTGTTCACCGAACTAACGTGACTGGGTATAGAATTGACCTCTCAGAACCTATTAATAATAACAACTGACCGGACATTTGCCCGCTCTTTGCAAAGCCACATGGAAGCCGCATATCCCGGTATGAAGGTGCTTTTGGCTAACAACCTCATGATGGCCTACAATCAGGCCGAAGCGGCGCAGCCAACCTTTGCGTTTGTGGAGGATGGTTTCACCCGATTGCCAGAATTCGAAATGATGCTGGCACTGTTCTCGGCCGTGGACACCCGCTGGGTCTCGGTCATGGATAGCCCGGGTGCGACACCTGCACGCCAGTCTTCTCCGTTGCTGAACGTAGGCGCGGGTATTTTCGAACTGACAAAGGCGGACAGCCCGCGCCAGTTTGCCCAATATTACGACATGATGGTCAAGGCGCCGCGGCGCGGTGCCCCAGCGCGGACTTCTGCCTCAGCTCCGCCGCCGCCCAAACGCGATTTCAAGAAATTCATCCTGATCGGTTCCTCCACCGGCGGTGTCGAAGCGCTGCGTAGCGTATTGGTCGGCTTCACCCAGAATTGCCCACCGACGCTGATTGTTCAGCACACCGGTAAGAACTTCGGCCCTGGGCTTGTGTCGCTGCTGGACCGGATCTGCGCCGCCAAGGTGGTTGCGGCCGAGGACGGCATGCAGATTGAATCGGGGCATGTCTACGTTGCCGCAGGACAAACCCGCCACATGGGGCTATCGCCCCGTAAACCTCTGCGCCTTCGCATGAAAGAAGGACCGCCAATTTCGGGCCACACTCCGTCCGTTGACGCTTTGTTCACTTCTGCCATGCCATATGGAAAGGACGTGGTCGCAACAATCCTGACCGGTATGGGCCAGGACGGAGCCAAAGGGCTTCTGGAGTTGCGCAAAGCCGGGGCAGCCACATTTGCACAAGACGAAAAATCGTCTGTTGTTTATGGAATGCCAAGGGTTGCCTGGGAAACTGGAGCCGCACAGAAACAAGTGTCTCTTGCCCGCATGGCCGGAGCGCTACTTCAGGCCTGCAAGACCTGAGCCGGGTTTTCCCCGGGCTAAACAAGGAGACCGCTGTGACGTCAGTATTCGCCAACACCACCTCCGTGACCATCCTGCAAGGGGATTACCGCGTGTCCAAGGACCCGTCGGTCGTCTTCTCGACTGTGCTTGGCTCCTGCATTGCAGCCTGCATCTATGACGCGGAGAATGGCGTTGGCGGCATGAATCACTTCCTGCTGGCGAATGCCAATGGTGGCGGTGTCAGCGCCCGCTATGGCATTCACGCCATGGAGCTTCTGATCAACGGCATTATGAAGAAGGGCGCCGAGCGCCGCAATCTGAAGGCCAAGGTGTTTGGCGGCGCAAAAATGTCGGTAAATCTGTCCGATATCGGAGCCTCAAACGCGCAGTTCGTCCAGCAGTTCCTGAAAGACGAGGGTATTCCCTGCATCTCCTCCAGCGTGGGCGGCACATCGGCCCGCCGGGTTCGGTTCCATCCGACATCCGGCAGCGCCCAGCAGACCCGGGTTGCCAACGACCGGCGTCTTGGCGAACAGGAAGTGGCGGCAGCACGCCAACCCACACCCGCACCCGCCACCCCGGCTGGTGCAGGCGATCTGACCCTGTTCTGATTTGCCGCAGGCGGTCCGGGACCGCCGCAAGACCACATTTCCAAAAAGCCGGTTGCAGCTTTGCGACTGGCTTTTTGCATTGTGAACACCCACGCAGTGGAAAGCGCCAACCCCGGGTGCAGGAAATTATCCCTTGCTCCGTTTCCGGCCCGGCGCTACGCCAAGTGAGATATGCAGACGTTCCACGAGGCCCGCCAATGATCCTGTCCCGCACCCGCCGCCTATGTCTGGCTGCCGTGCTGGGATTTGCGTTTGCCATCGCAGCGCCCGGTCTGACCTTTGCAGGCGAGGTCACTGTGTTCGCCGCCTCCAGCCTGACCAATGCAATCGAGCGTATCCGCGCAGGGTTTGAAGCCGAAACCGGGCATGCCGTTGAGGTTTCACTGGCCGGGTCCTCCGTTCTGGCGCGCCAGATCGAATACGGCGCCCCCGCGGATGTCTTCATCTCCGCCAATCCCGCCTGGATGGACCATCTTGAGCAGCGCGGCAGGATTGTAACAGGCAGCCGGTTTGATCTGATGGGCAACAGCCTTGTGCTGATTGCACATGGGCAGCAGCAACCGGTGACACTTTCGCCCGATTTTGACCTCGCCGGACTGCTGGGGGAAAACCGGCTTGCGATGGCCCTGATCGAAGCCGTGCCGGCCGGGATCTACGGCAAGGCGGCGCTGTCGTCGCTCGGTCTTTGGGACGGCATTGCCCCCAATGTAGCGCAAACCGACAACGTCCGCGCCGCGCTCGCCCTGGTCGCCACCGGAGAGGCGCCCTTCGGCATTGTCTACGCCACCGATGCAAAGGCCAGCGCAGACGTCAGCATTATCGCCACCTTCCCGCGGGAAAGCCACCCGCCGATCATCTACCCCGCTGCAGCAATTGCGCCCGGTGACAATCCTGCAGCACGCGACTTTCTCGATTATCTCCAAAGCCCCGCCGCAGGTGCCATCCTGACGGCCGAGGGGTTCACCGTTATGCCGGAATAGCCCGCATGATGGACTGGCTCGGCCCCGAGGAATGGAACGCGGTTGCCCTGTCTTTACGGGTATCATTCTGGGCAACCCTTGCGGCGCTGCCTCCGGCCATGCTGATCGCCTATGCCTTGGCAAGGTGGGAGTTTCCGGGCAAGCAGTTGCTGAACGGTCTGGTCCACCTGCCGCTGATCCTGCCGCCTGTGGTGACGGGGTACCTGCTGCTTCTGACCTTTGGCACCCAGGGGCCGGTCGGGGGCCTGCTGCAGCAGATGGGGATCGTGCTGGCCTTCCGCTGGACCGGCGCGGCGCTGGCAGCGGGCATCATGGGGTTTCCGCTGATGGTGCGCGCGATCCGGCTGTCCGTCGAAGCCGTCGATCCAAAGCTGGAGCAAGCCGCATCCACCCTGGGCGCGTCGCGGTTTTGGGTGTTTGTTAGCGTCACCCTGCCGCTAGTGTTTCCCGGGCTGATTGCAGGCGCAATCCTGGCCTTTGCCAAGGCGATGGGGGAATTTGGCGCCACGATTACCTTTGTGTCGAACATACCGGGCCAGACCCGGACCCTGCCATCAGCGATCTATGCCTTCCTGCAGATCCCCGGCGGTGAGGCTGCCGCAACCCGACTGGTTCTGATCTCGGTTGCCCTTGCCATGACCGCCTTGCTCCTATCCGAAGCCCTCGCCCGCAGGGCGGCCAAACGCATAAGGGACGCGTGATGCTCTCGGTGCAGCTCAGCCATAGCAGGCCCGGTTTCACCCTCGATGTCGCCTTTGAGGCGCCGCGGGGGATCACCGTCCTGTTCGGCCGATCAGGGTCCGGGAAGACCACTGTTGTCAATGCGGTGGCTGGGCTTTTGAAACCGGATGCAGGACGCGTGGCGCTGAACGGACGGGTCCTGTTTGACACCAAATCGGGTCTATGGCTGCCGCCAAACCGGCGCCGCATTGGCTATGTCTTTCAGGAAGGTCGCCTGTTCCCGCACCTAACCGTCCGGCAAAACCTTCTGTTCGGTCGCTGGTTCGCCCCAAAGGATACGCCCAGGGCGGATATCGACCGGATCGTCGAGATGCTGGGGATCGGCCACCTGCTGCAAAGACGGCCCGGAGGTCTGTCGGGTGGTGAAAAACAAAGGGTTGCGATCGGTCGCGCGCTGCTGTCCTCGCCGGAGATGATCCTGGCCGATGAACCGCTGACGGCGTTGGATGAGGCGCGCAAGGCGGAAATCCTGCCGTATTTCGAACGGCTGCGCGATGAAACCGATATTCCAGTGCTCTACGTCAGCCACGCCGCAGCCGAAGTGGCGCAGCTGGCCACCACGGTTGTTATCCTGCAAGACGGTAAAACGGTTCAGCAGGGACCCGCCGCGCAGATCCTAAGCGATCCCAATGTCATGCCGACCGGTGTTCGTTCCGTTGGCGCGCTGCTGGAAACCCGGGTCAAAGCGCATCACCCGGACGGGCTGACCGAACTCGACGCAGGCGGTATCCCATTGTTCCTGCCAAAGATCGCCCAGGCACCGGGTCAGATGATCCGAGTCCGGGTTGCTGCGCATGAGGTGATCCTATCACGGCAGCGTCCCGAGGGGCTTTCTGCGCTCAATATCCTGCCGGGCACGGTCCAGCAGATCCGCGCCGGTGACGGCCCCGGGGCAATGGTGTCTCTCAAAACGCCAGCCGGGCGCATCCTGGCCCGCATCACCCAGCGCTCGGCGCGGGCGCTGGAGCTCACCGAAGGCGCCGAATGTTTTGCCGTGGTGAAATCGGTCGCCATCGCGCCCAGCGATATCGGTGGCGCTTCGGGATAGGCCTGCCATAGCTTCTGCACTGGGGCACACGGACAAGTTTCACGCATCAGCTAGAGCAGCGCTCGCCACGCCTAAATATTACATAACACCAACTATACGATGTCTTCATGTACGCGCAAAGCGATAATGTCACCCATGAGCAATTCAGAAGTGTCACTCTCCTCGCATACAACAGCGAGGACGAGCGGACATGGGATGGGTGATGATGAGCGAGCGCGATTTGAACCGCGTTGAG